>JANMQR010000054.1:0-21497 GCA_031370625.1 Burkholderiales bacterium
CGCGAGCCTGGTGCGGCCGGAAATTATTGTGCGTCCCAATTTCGCCCGTGCAGCTGAGCTCGGTGTGAATGCTGCAACCATTGGCGAAACCATTCGCGTCGCAACGACGGGCGACTACGATCAAAACCTGCCGAAATTCAATTTGAGCGAACGGCAAGTGCCAATCCGCGTGCAGCTTCCGGTGGAAACTCGCGCAGATCTTGACGCCATCAAGCGATTGCAGGTGCCCGCGAAAAACGGCAGCGTGATGTTGGCCACGATTGCGGATGTCTCAATCGACAGTGGCCCGGCGCAGATTGATCGCTTGAATCGCAGCCGACAAGTGACATTTGATGTCGAACTCGGCACCCGACAATTGGGCGAGGTTTACGACGAAGCGCTGCTCTTACCGGCTATGAAAAAACTGCCACCGGGCGTCACGCAAGCGAGTGTGGGCGATACCGAGGTGCAGGAAGAGTTGTTCACTGGTTTTGTTCTCGCCATGGGGATCGGCGTATTTTGCATTTACGCGGTCTTGGTGCTTTTGTTCCGCGACGTGATGCAGCCGTTCACGATTTTGTCGGCAATCCTGCCATCGGTCGGTGGGGCCTTTTTCGCGCTCTTGATTACCCACAAATCTTTTTCAATGCCATCGTTAATCGGCTTGTTAATGCTGATGGGGGTCGTGACAAAAAATTCAATCTTGCTAATTGATTACGTCATCATTGCCCGCCGTGACATGGGCATGAATCGATTCGACGCACTCATCGACGCCAGCCACAAACGCGCACGCCCTATCGTGATGACATCGCTCGCAATGGGCTTCGGCATGCTGCCCATCGCCATGGGTTTCGGCGCGGATCCTTCGTTCCGTTCGCCGATGGCCATTGCCGTGATTGGTGGATTAATTACCTCCACAGCGCTCTCGCTGGTTGTGGTGCCGGCCGTATATACGTTTGTGGATGACCTGGAAAGTATCTTCAAGCGCGTGTGGGGAAAGTGGACCACGCGGCCGGGGCAGCATAAATCTGTTGCGCCAAAACCAGTTGCCCACGGCGCAGACGATTGATGTGCAAGTCGAAAATTCGAACCAAAATAAATTAAAACCCTAATGTCGGCGGGTGTTTCGTCACCTATTTGCCTGATAATGCCCGCCGAATAAGGACTTCTACTTTTCCTCGCCAATGTACAAGGCAGTTTCTTGCCCCATCCGGCTGCGCCAAATTTCCAGCAGCACGAGCGTCACCGACAGCGTTACCGGACCAAGAATCAATCCGGCCGGTCCAAACAAGATCAGGCCGCCCACCACCGACATGAATGCTAAAACGGTGTGAAGTTTTAGTCGATTGCCGACCAAAATCGGGCGCATTAAATTATCAATGGTGCCCACCACCAACACGCCCCACGCAGTCAAAATAAGCGCCTTCCCCCAGCTGCCCTCCAGCGCCAAAAAAATCGCGGCGGGAACCCATACGATAAATGCGCCAAGCATTGGGACGACGGCCAGTACCGCCATCACCAAACCCCACAGCAGTGGTGCCGCAAGGCCCAGCCACCAGAACATCAATCCACCTAGCAAGCCTTGCATGGCCGAGACGGCGAGTGTGCCGTATACGGTCGCGTGAATAGTGTCGTTAATACGCGCAAGCAAGCGCGCCATTTCCGCGTTCGATAGTGGTGAGAGCGATTCGACCGATGCCAATATTGCGTTCCTATCACGCAGGAAAAAAAACAACAAATAAAATGTGAGACAAAATCCGATCAGCTGAAATACTGATCCTTTCACGATCAAACCGGCGGCGTTGCTTAACCAGCCCGCGAACGTTTTGAGTGTGCCCGGCAAATCGATTTGCTGCTCAACCACATCAATAATCGGCGCAAGCCTCGGCTGCGCATCCAGCGCACTTCGCCACTCGCCAGATTTCACTTTTGTCTCAACCAGCACGGCGCTTTCAGTCGCCTGCATCACCAACCGCTGCCCAAGAAATGTGAGCGGCACCACCACAATAAGGGCAATCAATAACACCGAAATAACGGCGGCGAGACTCGGACGACAAAGCTTTTTCTCAAGCCAGCGCTGTAGCGGCGCAAACAAAACCGCCAATGCCACTGACCATGCGAGCGCAGGCAAAAACGGAATAGCGAGTCGGTAGCAAAGGTAGATACCGAGCACGGTTGCCGTGGCCAGCACCGCAGTGTGAATTTGGCTGGGCGAGGCCCACTTTTTGTCGATAGGCGCGGCCTGTTGATTAACGTCAGGTGCATTCATGCGTTCACTATCTCCAGATTTTTGATGATCGTTCATCCAGAGTACCGCAGGCTGAGGCGATGCGATGTGGAAGTTGAAAGAATTTTTCTCTCGGGAAAGGATTCAAAGAACCAATACCCGCGCGCTCCTCCAGGCATTTTTGCTCCAAACAACGCGTGAATATTAGTGTTGCCTGTCAAAAATTTCTAAGAACTTCGATTCGCGCGCGCGGGGCGACGACAACATCAACATTCACTCACCGCCATGATGCGTGCCCGGCTGCCGCTTGTTGCCCTTGTGATCGTTCTTGCCATCGTTTTTGTGTCGACCCGCTACTTCTTGCTGCTCGGCCTTTTGTTTCTGTTCAGCCGCCTGATTCACTTGCGGCGGTTTGGATTGCTGTAATTGCGGGTTAAATTCTTTGCTTTGCTTGGTCATTTCATTCTCCTGAGTTTTCATCTTCAATTTCATGCTTTTTTTACAGCTCAAAGAACCGGCACGGGCCGGTTTCGGTTGTAGGACAAAGCTGACCCGGCAACGCCAAAAAAGCAACTTTTTACAAGTTTTCCAATCGAATATCATTACAAAATTAAAGCCGTGCGCAGAAAGCTGCTGCGCCCTACCCCGAAGTACTTCCGCGTCCCCACTTCACATTTGGAATTCAATCACATGCCCAATACTCGCTCGGCAAATGCGGTTCGTCTGGAATTTGGTGCTGGCGCACTCGTACATGCCAATTTATCGGGTGCCGCGTTTACCGGTGATTGGCTGTGGGTCGCGGGCGACGAAGCATGTGGCGTAGACCGGCTGCGACGACTCGATCCGGTTGGAAAAGAAAAATTGCGCTTTGGTGAATCGTGCGATTTTCCGTTGGCTGATTTACTCGATCTGCCCGGAGACGATGATGAAGAAGCAGATTTGGAGGGGATTGCGGTTGTCGATGGCTGGCTTTGGGTGATCGGTTCGCACGGGCTTAAACGCAAGAACGCGAAGCAAGATCGTGATAACGCAGGCAATGCCAAGCGACTCTCTAAATTGTCGCTCGATGGTAATCGCCGTTTGCTGGCTCGCATCCCGATCGAGATCGATGCCAGTGGTGCGCCCTGTCTCGTTCGTGAAGCGAATGATGGCCGGCGCGCAGCACGTCTGGGCGGCGATGCGCGCACCAATCAGCTCACACGCGCGCTCGAAAATGATCCGCACTTTGCACCTTTTCTGTCCATTCCCGGCAAGGATAATGGCGTCGATATTGAGGGTATCGCCGTGAAGGGAAACAGATTATTGCTCGGCCTGCGTGGGCCGGTATTGCGCGGCTGGTCGGCGTTGATTGAAATTGCGGTTGACGCAAAAGACGATGAGCTAAACATGGTGCCCATTGACGAGCGCGGCACGCTCATTCGCAAACATTTTCTGCAGCTTGAGGGTTTGGGGATTCGTGATTTGCATTTTTCCGGCGATGATTTATACATTCTCGGCGGGCCGACAATGGTGCTCGATGGCGACATTCGCGTTTTCAAATGGCCGGGCGCAAAACCGTTGCTGGCCCAGAATCAAGAACCAGTGCGCTTCGAATACGCGCTCAAGGAATCAATCGAATTGCCCCATGGTCGAGGATGCAATCGCGCTGAGGCAATATGCAATCTGCCGCCTGAGTTCACACGAGGTAAACCAAGTTGGCTGGTGCTGTACGACGCACCGGGCGCGGACCGCAAAGACGGCGAGTACACCGTGTATGGCGATATTTTGCGTCACGATTGATTGAGATTTAGCACCCATCTTCGAAATTCAACATGCCCAGCCCGTATGAAATCGATCCTGCATCGTCACTACTGTTTGTCATCAACGGCGCATCCGGTGCGAGCGGCGCAAACGCCAAGCGCGAAGCGATCCAAGGCGCGCTTGACTTAGCCGGACGACGCGGCGAGTTGATTTTCTGCGAACCGGGGGAACTTGATCGCGTCGCAAAAGATGCTGCGGGGAGAGCGATTAATTCGCGCACTGCATTGGTTGCGGTCGGTGGCGACGGCACTATCAATGCTTTGGCGCAAGCAGCGCATGCGGCGGGCTCAGCGATGGGCGTAATACCGCAGGGCACCTTCAACTATTTCGCGCGCACCCACGGCATTCCGTCTGATCCGGCAGCAGCAACAAGCATGCTCTGTATGGCGCAACCAACGCCCGTTCAGGTCGCGGCGATCAATGATCGCGTATTTTTGGTTAACGCCAGCCTCGGCCTTTATCCAGAATTACTTGAAGATCGCGAAACCTACAAATCACGATTTGGCCGCAGTCGACTGGTTGCATTTGGCGCAGCGTTCGCGACATTGCTGCGCGCGCAACGTCGGCTGCGATTGCATGTTGAACTCGGCAGCACGGTGCGCGACGTGCGGACATTGACGCTCTTCGTGGGTAACAATCGGCTCCAGCTTGAACAGATTGGCGTCCAGTCAACGTTGCCGATGCCTGCGGGTCGCATCACTGCGGTGATGTTGCGGCCGATCGGCACCCTGGCCATGATCAGGCTGATGCTGCACGGTGCGATGGGCACACTCGGCGAAGCAGAAAGTGTCGAGCATTTCGATTTCAACCACATGGTGGTCAAACCCTCGCTCGCACATGGCCGCCGCGGTGTGAAGGTGGCCTTTGATGGCGAAGTCACGCGCATGCGTGCGCCACTTCAGTTTCGCGTGATGCAGGAGCCACTGTATTTGATGAAAACGTCGCAATCGACGCAAGACAAATCGAGTGAGATCGGTGACACTACTGCATGAGTATTTTGCTGCAAATATCTGATCCGCATTTTGGCACCGAGCAACCAGAAGTTGTCGATGCGCTGCACAAACTGACGCAACAACAACGATGCGATCTTGTCGTCTTGTCCGGCGACATCACGCAACGCGCACGTGCGAAACAATTTGCCGCAGCGCGCGCGTTTGTTGATCGCATCGATGCGCCGTTGCTGGCGATTCCCGGTAACCACGACATCCCGCTATTCAACTTATGGGCGCGGTGGCGGCACCCGTATGCAAACCACACCGCGGCCTTTGGCGACGATCTTGAGCCGGTACATTCGTCACATGATTTATTGGTGGTGTGCGTCAACACCACGCGCGCTTATCGACATAAACACGGCGAAGTCTCGGTCCAACAAATTCAACGAGTCGCCGCACAACTCGAACGCGCCAATGCTGCCCAGCTGCGCATCGTGGTTGTTCATCAACCGGTAGCGGTAACGCGCAACGAAGATATTCCCAATTTGCTGCGCGGTCGCGAAGCAGCACTTGAACGCTGGTCGGCGGCCGGCGCTGACATTATCATGGGCGGCCATATTCATCTGCCGTATGTGTTGAAACTATCCGATCAGGCGCGGCCCATGTGGTCGGTGCAGGCCGGTACGGCGGTGTCATCCCGGACCCGACAAGGCGTGCCGAATTCGGTGAATCTTATGCGTTGTGGCACAGCTTCGACATCCAATTACTGCGTGATTGAGCAATGGGATTACTCGGAAACCAAACAAGCCTTCATTCGTGTCGCAGTAACGGAATTAAAGGCCTAACATCAGCGGGTGTTTTAGAGCATTTTTGCCCCAAGACGCCCGCCAATGCTAGTGTTTTAATGAAGAAGTGGCGCTATCCATTCGAATGCGTTTGCGATCTCGAATCCGACACGTGAATTGCAGAATCACATCGTCTCGATGCACGAACGTGCGCCCGCCGTACCAAATGCAAACAGATGCAGCACATCAGCGCATTAGCACCCGTGATCAATATCATTTCATTGATCTCGCGATGATTGGATTCAAACAAATGCAGCGCAAGCGTGACGTTCGACGTCGCCCAAAGCAGCCATGTGAGCTGACTTTGGCAATCGGCTGTTGCCTCCGCCCGCAGCAGTTTTTTGATTGTCGGTAGATAGGCGAGCACGCGCATTGAATTGGTCGCTAAAAACGCCCACGACAATACAGTGGCATAAAACGAAGAGCCGGAAATCGCTTCCATTTGCATATCCAAGTGAATGCAGGCGAAATAGCCTTAACTATGAATACGGCAAAAGCGACTTAAATCAGACATTCCGGGTTATTTAATTCAGTTCGCGGTGTTCAAGTGTGTAAACGACTTTTTGCAATCGGTTTTTTGCTATCCCGCGTCTGGCGGCGCGCGCGCGGTCTCGCGTTAACCTCACATCGCGTTCGATGTCCAAAAACGCCAACAGCGAAATCAACACGAGAAAGCGGCACATGTCACTGATCGCGAGAGGATTGGCTATTCCATCGGCCATCAATGCCAGCACGCTGACGAGCAATTGCATCAGAAAATAATATTTGAGCAATCGCGTTGCCAGGAAGAAAATTTTACTTTCTCCGGTCATGGATGCCGTCGCCAGCAGAATTGCCGATATAAATTCAAACGCGCCGGTGGCGATCGTAAAACCGGTGACCGGTGGCAGCGAAAAATCACCCTCCACCGGTAACTCAACGAAGGCGGCGAGCAGCCTCCATTTGAATAAAACAACGCTTAAACAAACTGAGATCGCTAACCCGAAGCGGACGAGTCGCATCGTTCGACGTTGACGTTTTAGCATGTCGTGCCCCGGTGGAAATTCAGACTTGTGCAACCTTGACCATTTGCGCCAAATCACGCCGAGGTGTGGGCTGCGCGGCAACGGTGCCATACCCCACTCGCGCCAACATCTGGATCGTGTTCAGCGCAGGATCAAGACCGAGCAACGGATACATGGCATCGTACTCAGCGCGCACTTCGGCAAACTCCTGCAGCGGTTGCGAAAGCGGATGCATTTCAGCGCCGTTTGCGGTTGCTTGCAGGTGCGCCCGCACATAAGCGCGGCCGGAATCAAGCTGACTGCGGCGGCTGTTACCCTTTGATGCAATCCAAAAATAGCCACTGCCGGTTTCGAAAGGTAGCCAGCGTTCCATCACGCGCGCATAGCCGGAACTGCCAAGTGCAGGTGTTTCAAAACGATCAAACATGCCGACGCTATTTAACAAACGCGGCATGTTTCCCATGATCCCGATGCCGTCACGATGCTGTTCAATTTCAGCGGGACCAACACGCAGCAGGTGGGCGGTTTCAAGCCAGGTTCGGGAAGTGGTCATTTCGGTCAAGAAAGATGTACGCGTGAGCTTGCGCATTTGTTCCATGCGCGCACTATCACTTACTTCGCCCGTAACCAAGCCGTATGCAGCAGCACTTGACGCAAGCTGCGACCAAACTGGCGCGGGCAGCTGACGCGTATTGTCGTATGTATTTTTGTTGGTGCGCCGCCGCCGAATCTGCGCAAATAGTGGATCGGGCTGCATGGATGCATCAGCACTCAACACCAACCGCGCAACGATAGCGCCACCGGGCAAATCTTTCGACGCAGGTTCACCGTCTGGAAATGCCTCGACTCGCACCCGGTAGCCGCGCTCGGCAGCAGCGATCACGGCGAGCTCGATAAACGCGCCGCAACCAATCAGAATTTGGCGCCCGAACGGATCAGTTTGCGGCAACAAACGATCGCCATCACAGACGAGTGTGATTTCGTCCTTACGGCGCAAGTCGGCAAGCCATGGCTGGCGGTTGTGCGGGTTCGGTGCGAGCAGCGCATGCGCGAGCATAAAGCGACGTACGTCAGCCTCATCCGCAGGCGCATACCAGGGGCGCACAGCCAGCTCAGGATAACTGGTTGAACAACCCGCCAGACCGGTGCTGGCCAGCACCACGCCGCCACCGATAAGGCCAATGGCGCGGCGGCGACCGGGATTGTGATTTGCGTTTTTTGACATGTTTGCTCTCATTAAAATTGGCGAGTTTTTGGCAAGAAGTTAGCACCCTACTTTTGCGGCGTGCCGGTGACCAGCGCGACAAACTTCGTTGCCGCAATATCAGCCTGCAACTTGGCATGGCCGACACCGCTGAATGCCGAGCCAATGTTGGTGACGCCCGCGGTGCCGCTGAACGCCATCGCCGCGATGCGTTGACTATCTTTCATCGCCAACGCTTCAATTTCTACTGACATACTCCCGCGCGAAACCGGGATGAACAGGAGGATGGCGCTCACCACGTTGAGCGCAGGATCGGAGAGCTCAACGGCGGTGATGTTTGCGCGCACCGTGATGGCGCCTGCATCAGATGGTGCCACCACACGAATACCGGCTTCGGTGAACTGTCGTGTCAGTGCTTCCGACAAAGCCTGGCGCAATGCTTGGCGCTGCTCGTCGTTAATGCGAATGTCGGATGCAAAAATAATTGCCTGGGGGTCGATATGAACAGCGTTGACTTTAGCCGCTGCGCTGTTGCGCCAAGCGCGCGTGCCATCCGGTTGAACGCTCAATTGCTCGAACGCGGTCATGGTGCTTGATTTTTCCGGTGCGCTAACACTTGCGCAGCCGCTGACGGACAACGCTGCGGCCAGCGCTAATGTAAACAACAGCGTATTCGGTGCGGCGGTTTGATGACGGGTGGAAGCTGATTTCATTTCAGGAATCTTTCACAGGATTTAAGCCTCATGCATCAAGGCCAACGTCGCCACTATCGCGGGAACGCAATCATCTGACTACGCTTCTGCATCTATGCCAGGCATGCGAAAATGCATGGCAAATCCCGACGCCAGTCCTGCGACAATCAACCCATGCCAAAACACCCATCTACACCACACAAAACTGCGCCCGAGATCACCCCCGCGAAATCACCCGGCCCGCAATTCGATGATTGGAACCTTCTTCGCTCGTTTCTGGCGATTTACGAAACCGGCACGCTGACCGAGGCCGCGCGAAGGCTCAACACCACACAGCCGAGCATGGGGCGACACCTGCGCGAGCTGGAAGGGTTACTCGCAGAAACGCTGTTCGTGCGACTGCCCGGAAAACTCAAGCCCAATGAGCGCGCGCATGCATTGTTTGAGGCCACCGCGTCGATGCATCAAGCGGTGCGCGACGCGGCGCGAATATTCACCGACAATCACGAGCGCATCGCGGGCGTGGTGCGGTTGGCGGTTTCAGAGGCCTACGGCTATTACGTTATGCCGCGCCTATTGATGCCGCTGCTGCGCGAGCAGCCCGAGCTTGAAATCGAATTGGCGGTATCGAATCGTAGCGATAATTTGCTGCGCCGCGACGCCGATATCGCGGTACGCCATTTCCGCCCGCAACAAGCTGATCTGATCGCACGAAAAGTGGGCGAGACCGAGTTCGGTCTGTTCGCGCATGAAGATTACATTGCGCGTTTCGGCGAGCCAACCGGTTTCACACTGCCCGAAGGCGCTGTGCTCGCTGGCTTTGATCGCGAGCCCATGCCGCTCGCACAAGTGCTGCGCGGCCCGCTACCCGATGCACCGCTCAGATTCCGCTGGCGCAGCGATGCGATGATGGCGCTGCACGCCTCAGTCGAATGTGGTGCCACCATCGGCATGTATTTTATTGACATCGCCAACGAGCGCCCCGGCCTGCGCCGTGTGCTCGCCGACCGCGTTGGCCTCAAGCAGGAAGTGTGGCTGTGCGCGCACGATGAATTGCGACGCAGCCGACGCATGCGCTACGTCTGGGATCATTTGGGCGAATCGCTCGAGATGCGGTTTAGGAAGAAATGAAACCCCAGCATTGGCGGGCATCTTGGCGCATTTTCGCTTAAAGATGCCCGCTGATACTGGTGTTTACGCCGTATTTTAGTCGGCTGATCCACTCGCGATCAACATTAGCGTACTGCAGTCGACACAATACGCTCCGCAGCCCCCATCTGTTGCGCGGCGATTTCAGCATCACTAAACGGCAAGTCCGCAAACTTTTTCGCGGCATAGAGCGCCTCGGTTTGGTCAGCAAAATGCGGCGACGCGGGATCGCTTGATTGCGAATAGGCGAGCAACCCTTTTGCGGAGACGATGCCGTCGACCCACGTGACGGCTTGAATGTAGCTTGACCCTGCGAATACGTCGGTGTAGCCCGCTGCGGTCAATGGCACGGATGTATTATTTTCGCGCATCGTCAGCTTATTAAACGTTCCTTCAAATTCATCGCCTCCGTGCAACGCAATGCGTTTGCCCGCGCGAGTGCTGGCTTGCAGCTCGCTCAATGATCGGGTGAAATCGATGCCCTTGCTGGTCAGGTCGTTAATTGTTTCGGCCAATGTGCGACGCAACGTGTCGCCACCACCGGTTGTCCCAGAGAGCGTGTTAAGGTCGCGCGGGGTGCGCAATGGGTCGGCGCTGTCGAATGGCGTGAGCCACAACGGCGTGCCGGTCGGCATGCGCAGACGCCGCCAGAATTCGCGGAACAACACCGCGCCACGGCTATCAAGATTGGCTCGGCCGTCCCACGCTTGCAGCAACTTGCACGCGGGCGCTATGTCGATATCCCCGCTGGATGGCAGCGTGACGATGCGACTATTCTGCCCAGCTGCAGGCAAGCATTCCTGTACAAGATCGTTGCGCAACGTCGCGCTTGATTTGCCCGCGATGGTGAGTTCAGCCGCGAGCAGACGGTTGCCGAACAACATTTTTTGCATTGTCGCCAGACTGTCGAAACCGGGCGTGGATGAGATACCGTCCGTGCCTGCAATACGCTCCTCGATTTGCATAAACGCCAAGCGTTGACGCAACGAGAGTGGCGCCACACTGTTGCCGAGAATCGGCTCAAGCTCATCGATACGTGCCAGTGGATTAACAAGCCACGCGCTCTGATTGCTATTGGCCACATAGTCGGTACGAATAATCGATGGCAGTTTTGCCACTGGCATCAAACCCGGCGTCGATGCAGTGGATTCAATTGCCCAATCGCATTCAACGCGTGATCCATCCAGGATCGGTAAATTCAGTAATTGCAGAACCGCTTGCGCGGTTGCGCCCTTGACGCATCCGCTTACCGAAGCAGGCTGAAGCTTGGCGCGTGTCAGATTCGGGGTGGGGCCAATGTCTGCGTACAACACATTTCCGTTTCGATCCGCCGCGATGGTATGCACATAGGGAATCGCCACCACTTCGCGCAGCGCCTTATCAATACTGCCAACGCTATCTGCCTGACCGATGCGCATCCACTGTTCCAGAAAGCGCAGCGAATTGAGATTGGCATCGCGCAATGTATAAGCAGTCGATGCAGTCCAGCGCAGATTCACGCCACCCGGCACCAGACTATTCACGGAAACAATAGGCCCAAGGTGCGATGAATAGAGCGTGCGAATCTCGGTGGTGATGCTGCCATCCGCTTGCTTGACTTCGATCGCGACTCTTTTGGCGATCATGTCGCGCTCTCGATTGCCAACGCGATAACGAGTACCGCCAGCACCGGTGAGCGTGAGCTCATAAATTGTTTGCCGCAAAGTCGGTGAGACGGTATGTGTCCACGCAACATCTTTGTTGAAACCAATCAACGGCAGCGGTGCGTCCCCGTTGATGACGCCAAACACATCGTATTTTCCCGGAACCGTCATGTGCACTTCAAAGAATTGATTCGAACCGAACCACGGCCAATGTGGATTACCCAGCAGCATGCCCGCACCGTTGGCGGTACCGTTCTTGCCGATAGCGTAGGCGTTAGACGCGGCACCACGTGTGAAGTGGGGATTTAGTTGCGCCAATACGACGTCACGGTCAAGCTTTCCAGGCCGCGATTCTCTCGCTGCTTTGGCGACCTCCGCAGATGGATTTGGTACCGGCGGCTGCGCGTTGGCAATCGCACGCGCGAATGCGCCGCCCGAAGCGAGAATCACTTTGTCGCCCATCAGACGCAGAAAATCTCTTTCCTGAATCGGGCGAACCCACGGCTCTGTTTTACAGGCGTGCCGCGCACCAGCGCCTCCCAGCGTTTTTATAAATTCGTTATAGCCCGCGATGTAACCACGAATAAGCTCACGTACTTCACCGGTGGTTTGCGCGTAGGCCGTCGCGAGTGCGGCATCGTCAAGATAACTTTTATAAAAAAAATCACTGTCTCGATTCGGCACCGGAACGAACGAGACAATCGCGTTGCCAGTGGGTCCAAAATATTTTGAACGCTCGCCATTCACCGTCACCACCTGGTCGGCCAGCAGGCAGAAATTTTCGCGCAGAAACACCTGCGCCACACCAAACCCGAGACTCGCAAAATCATTTGCTTTCACGTGCGGCACGCCGTAGGTCGTCATGCGCACATCAGCCTCAAACGCAGGTCGTGGGTCATTATTATCGTCGTGAGTGTCGTTGCATGCAGTCAATAAAAGAGTAATGAGAAGGAGTGGCAATGTGTGGAATACGCGAAACATGAAGAAGTCTTTCAGAATGAAGAAGTTGAATTCACGACGACACACAAACGCGCGCCGTCGATGGTGGTGACTAATTTCGCGTCAAAATGAAACGCACGATGTTTCGTCGGCGCGCAGCACGGATTGCTGCTGAAACGTCTGCTTGTAGTCGCTACGAATTTGCTCAATCTTGCGATTTGCCTCAGCGTCTTGCTTTGGATAAAGCAAGATCAACAGCTTCGAGCCCTCGACGGTAATGGCTTGGTTCGCTTCACGGAATTGCCCGATGCCGCTGATCAGTGTCAAGCCGTCTGGAAAGCGCGGCGTCACACGGGCATCGACAAACGCCTTGAATTCGGTTTCCGAGACAACGCCGCCAGGGCGCGATAGCCCAAAGAATAATTCCGTGCGCACAAAAGACTCCGCACCAAAACCACCACGGCATCGCGACTCAGTCTTGCGAACAAAGTCGACGACGGGGTCATGCGTGAACGGGCCTTCGTCGGGCGGAAGTTCTTGCGCCTGCGCACGGTTCCACGACAAACCGGAAATTGCAATTGTGGCCAACGCAGTCAGTGCGAAATGTTTGACCGCTTGACGGCCAATGTTGCGCGGTCTGGAAATAGTTTGATTCATGATGATTCCTTTCAAGATTAATTAAATGTTGGTAAAAATTTGCGGCGTGGTTCAAGGCGCTACTGCGCAACAATTACCATGCGTAAAACGCGCGGTCGAACAAACACGAGGCCAACCGAGATGGCGACCATCAAGAGCGCTGCGTACCACGCCATAAAATTCTGCAAGCTCATCAACGGCGCAATCACACGCGCCACCCCAATGAAGGACGCGTACAGCCAGCTGGCCGTACTGATGGCACCCAAGACGACCGGGACAACCACGTTCGGCTGCCGTTGAGCGCTGGCACCGCGGCCAAGCTGTGGAAACGCAAATGCGTGAAGTGCCACGCCATTCGCGGTGAGTGCCACGACGACCAATAGCTTCGCCAGCAACTTGGGGCGGGCCATCAGCGCATCGGGATCAATCCCAATCGCGAAGCCAATCAACGCCAGACCGGTGAGCCACAAAACAATCAGCGCACCGGTCAGCGTTTGTGCAGTATCAGACAGTCGTTGCATATCGATCTGTTGCGCTTTCACCATCGCGATGTCTTCGCGCATAACCGCGGAGAACGCGATGGCAAAAGCGGCCACGTGTATGAACAGCACGCCCTGGTGGATTAACGTAAGGCTATTCATGCAGCTTGATCGCAACATCAGTATGGCTATCGCCGCCGCGACAAATAGCTATTTGCACAACGAGATTCCGCGCAGGTATGGCAGGGTTCTGGGGTTTGGTTCGAGCTTGCCAAACAGACCGTCGGTTTCCTTGTTCGGGCCGGCGGCAAAGTAGACGTGATTCGATTCACCCAAACTTGCGCCGTTGCCAAATTGCAACCCCCACAAGCCGTCGATCACCACCCGCGAACCACGGTCGTTGCGCACATAGTCCAGCGCTACTTTCAGGCGCGGATGAAACGCGACGACTGTGCCATCGCCAAAATTGCCCACCAGCATGCAACCGGCATAAAGACCGAAGTTGTCCGGTGCCAGCGCCACGCCCCACGGATAGTTCAGATAGCCGCGCCCATTCCATTTTGCGACGAGCTGGCCATCGGCATCGAATTCAGCCAATCGTCCTTCCGCTGGCGGCGGATTGTTCGGATCCGGTGCAACATGCCGTCCGTACATCGCGAACACACGATCGCCAATTGTCTGAACGTTAAACGCCTCAAAACCGCCCGGCTGTTTTGAACCGTCTGGCTGGAACGGATTTTTTAGCGACGGCTGCTCGACGAATGCATGGTCGTAGACGCGCACAGCCGCTTCGGCACCGAAGTCGGCGGCAAACATGCGATCATTTTTAGGTGAGACGGTAACGCCCACGAAACTCGAGCGGCGCGCAGTGCCATCGACAACGGTCACTGAATCCGTTGGGTGATCAAACCCGCCACCCGCGCGGGCGCGCTCGGTCCAGGCCGTGATCGTACCGGTGAGGCCAGCAAAGAAAAACTTTGTCGAGTTGGTAATGGAGCCGTTGGCGTGAGGCTGAGTAATGACGAAGCCAGTGCCGGGGTTAAAGGCCACGCCGGACGCCGGACCGCGCGTATCGACGATTTTCAAATCGTCTTGAAAAAGCGGCGTACTGCCCACGTCACCAACATACTGGATCGACTTGCCGGTGTTGGCAGCGGCAACCCAAAAGTGCCCGCCAAATCCGGCCGGACGAATCGCGATTCCCCACGGGTTTTTCAAATCAGGATCAGTGATTTCGGCACCAAACTCGGCTTTATTTGCGACCAAATTCGTCTGTGTGACGCCAGGAAAGAATCCATATTTGGAACCGCTACCGCGAAATTTTTGTGCAAAGCCTTTCGATCCACCGGCATGCGGACTCGCCAAGCCAAAGCTGCGAATTGAGGCGTCTACTGACCTGAGGATATGCGCGACCTGTGCTTCGGTGGCCGCATCGTCAAGTTCAGTTTCTTGCGGGTCTGTTTGTATTGCAGCGGCCGCAAAACTATTCCATGACGACAGCGCCGTTGCAGCGGCGATGACAAGGGTGATGGAGCGAATTGAAGAGGGAAATTTATTCATGTCATGTCTCGGATTTCAATGAGGGTTAAAGGGATGCTCATTGTCGAGATACTTGCTGCGCCGGTATTGAAGTTTTGCGACAACTTTTGCGAATGGGCAAGGGGTAATTTTTTGCCGTTGATTGTTGTTGGTGGTCACAAAGTGCAACAAATCGTTGCGTGCCAATACTCTGGGGCCAACGCCCCTCGAATACCTTTCCATCGGCTTAAATCGTGCTGAACAAGGGGGCACCAGCCCCATGTCGCCGCAACGCGCGCTGCGTAGAATTTATTTCCACACTGGCATGTCGCCGGACTCAAGAGCATGACCATAAAAACGATGAACAATGACAGTAATATTCGCGCGCGCGCCCTTCCGATATCGGGTGCATTACGACCTTACGTGAGCGCATTGATCGCCACTGAAATATCCACGTCGGGCCCGCTTCCGTTGGCGGTTGTCCCGCACGAACGATTTATTTTCAGCGTGCAAACCGGACGTGCCAGCGATGCTGCCGAGGCCCGTGGCGCGCTCGGGGATAACACGCGGCTGACCGGCATTCGTAACTGGCCGGGTGCGTTCGCGGGCGCAGGAAACTGTACCTCTATGTTCGCGTTGCTGACACCACTTGGATCCGTTCATTTACTTGAGAGCCAGCCACTCCATAAAGTGCCACGCATTCAAGCGCAGGTTTCCGACTTGCTCGACCGGAAGCTGACTCGAAGCCTCGAATCTGACATTGCCATGGCTGATTCACTTGACGCGAAATTGCGCGCCTTCGCGGCGTGGCTTGAAACCCGCGCCACCACTCATCGAAGCCTCGCGAGAGCGGCATTGCGCGCAGGTCGCGCCGCGATGCACATTTGCGACAATCCAATGGTGAGTATTGAAACACTGGCAAACGAGCAACACGTTTCTCGACGACAGCTGGAGCGCGATTTTAGCCATTGGATCGGAACGTCTCCTCGCCATCTGGCGCAGGTGGCGCGTGTTCAAGCGGTCTCGCGCAAGGCGCAGGCAGGTGCGTCATTTGCCGACATCGCCAGCGATGTCGGCTTCGCCGATCAGGCGCACATGTCGAGGGTCGTGCGCGAACTGACCGGGTTGACGCCACGACACTTTACGCACGCGCGGCCAACAGGATTGGCAAACGCATTCAGGAAAGTGACGGGCGGCGGCACGGTGTATCTATGAACCAGCGCAACACAAAGGCTAGATTAGGCATGCGCCCCACTGAGTTTTTGGCGATCAATTTGGTGCTGTAGACGCAGGACGCATCGCGAATAGAATGTCATCGCTCAATCATGGGCAGCCTCGATCGCCGCCGTATTCTCATTATTGTCCAAGCGCACCCAACCGGGACAGCTGTTGTTCACACAGGCGCGCCCATCACTTCGCCAAATAGCACCGTTGTCGTGACGTTGATATAGCTCACCACCCGCGGCGGTGAGCGCGCGGGTACGAGGATTGTTATCCATCATGCGCCAGCCGGGGCAACTGGTTCCGCTACACGCCACGCCCGTGGATTCCCAAATCCGTCCGTCGTTGTGCAACTGATATAGCTCGCGTCCGCCCGCAACGATATCGGTGGTGCGACCATTGTTGTCGAGCATCGCCCAGCCGGGACAACTCACGCCTGAGCAAACTTGTCCGGTGTGAATCCAGATTTTTCCGTCTGTATGAAGCTGGTAAAGTTTGCCGCCCGCCGCTGCGATTTTTTTGGTGCGCGCGTTGTTGTCAACCATCGCCCAGCCAGGGCATGAATTGCCTGTGCAGGCATTGCCGATAAATCGCCATATCAGCCCACTGTTGTGGCGCTGATAAAGCTGCCCATTGCCCGCGACGATTTCTACTGTGGCGGGATTGTTATCCAGCATCACCCAGCCGGGACACGCATTGCCCGCACACGCGTTACCGGTGAAGCGCCATATGCGTCCGTTGTTATGCAATTGATAGAGCTGCCCACCTGCGGAGACGATTGATTTGGTCGCAGGATTGTTGTCAATCATGGTCCAGCCAGGGCAGTTATCACCGTCGCAGGGCGCGCCAGTGGATTGCCAAATCTTGCCGTCGTTGTGCAGCTGGAATAATTTGCCACCGCTCGCGGTGATCGACTTGGTACGCGGATTGTTGTCCAGCCGCTGCCAGCTTGGACAACTATCGCCATTGCACGCGCCGCCCATCGATTGCCAGATCCAGCCGTTTTGATGAAGCTGAAATAATTTTGGCGCGTGCAGCTGATAAAGCTTATCGCTCTGCTGATCACTCGCCAATGCTAGTTTTGTGCGCGGATTATTATCGAGCATGCGCCAGCCGGGACAGCTCTCGCCTACACACGCGCTACCGAGACTTTTCCAGATGCGTCCATCATGATGTAGCTGATACAACGACGCGTCGATTGAAACAGTGCGCGGATTGTTGTCCAGTTTCGACCAGCCTGGACAGCTCTCGCCTGCACAAGCCACACCAGTGTGTTGCCAAATCAACCCATCGCGATGACGTTGAAACAGCTTGCCCTCGTTGGCAGATATATCGACCGTGTGCGGATTGTTATCCAGCATTTTCCAGCCGGGACAACTCTCGCCGTTACAGGCGACACCAGTGTGTTCCCAAATGCGGCCATCAACATGCAGCTGAAATAGTTTTGCATCGGTCGCCACAATCGCAATACCGCGCGGATTGTTATCCAGCATGCGCCAGCCAGGACAGCTATCGCCAGTGCATGTGCCGCCGGTAGAAATCCAGATGCGACCATCGCGATGCAATTGATATAGACGACCCCCCGAACGCTCGCCCGACGCAGCAATCGACACCGTACGCGGATTGTTGTCGAGTTTCGTCCAGCCGGGACAACTCTCGCCCGAGCAGGCCGTGCCGGTATAGCGCCAGATCAAACCATCATTGTGCAATTGATAAAGGCTGTCGCCGCCCGCCGCAATTGCGATAGTGCGCACATTGTTATCGAGACGTTTCCAGCCGGGACAGCTCTCGCCATTGCAGGCAGTGCCGGTATGTTCCCAGATCATCCCGTTTTGATGGAGTTGATACAGCTTGCCGCGTCCTGCATCGATGCTCACGGTGCGCACATTGTTATCCAGACGCGTCCAGCCGGGACAAGACTCACCTGTACACGGCGTGCCGGTGTGCGACCAGATTGCGCCCGCCCAATTAAATACTTTCGGCTTTGGCGGCTTACCGCAGGCGGCACGCATCGCATCAACATGTTTCTTGTATGCCGGATCACCAGGACTACCGGGCGGCATGGTTTTCACCACCGCGTTTTCGAACACAGCCGAACAGTAGCCAGCAAGCTCGGTGGAGACTTCAGGAAACGAACCGGCCACACCACCGTTGTGGCAACTCAAGCACGATTTATCTCCGGCACCCAGCGGCACACTCGCGAGTAAATTTGACGGCCCCGGATTTTGCGGCCAGGTTGCTTTCACAATCGGCTCGTACCAGCGGTCAGGTTTTAATCCGGCCACGTCCATCGGCTTGCCCGGATGCACCACGAACGGATTTTCACCGGCGTGACAATCGGAGCAAACATCGCCCAGCGTGGTGCCGCCTTTGAAATTCGCGAGTGGCACCACGGTGCCTTTCTGCACATTCGCGTTATCCCAAAAACACACTTTGCTTGCCTGAGTACCCTGACAAATCACGCCGAGCAAACTGATGTTGTTGCCGCTCGAGCGCGGCAGCGCAATGCACGTGCCACGCGGCGAGGTACTTTCAAACGTAAACACTTCCGCTTCCAGCCCAGCCGAAATGAATTCATCTGTCAAAACGCCGCGAGAGCGCCATCCTGCAGTGCCCCAATCGGGTGGAATCGGCACGCCTGCGGCACGACATTCGTTGATGTACGCGGCCCCGCTGTTGGTGGTGATCGACAGCGTTTGCAATTTCACCAGCCCCTCCTGCAACAAGCGCGGACGAATACGTTGTGCGGCGTCGGTTGATGGTGTGGCAAGCTGCGATTTTTGCAGCAGGAATTCGTTTTTTCGCGAAAGACGAACTTCATCGGTGGGCTTGACTTGAGCTATCAAACGCTCAATCAACGCTGCATTTGCCGTCGCTTCTTCCTCGGCATTGAGCTGCATGCCCTCGTGAATACGGCTGCGTTTGGCCGAAATATCGCGGCGTATTTCGGGAGTCGCTTGCGAATAAAGTTGCTTCAAATAAAAGCGCTGTGCCTCCAGAATTTTTTCGGGCGTTAAAGTGATCGCCTTGCCATCGCGACCAATTGCCGCCCCGTGTCCCGTGGCAACAATCGGGTCACTCGCCGCCACCGCCATTGATTCAATATCAACAGGCTGGGCAAAGGCTTGCGAAAACAAAAACACCGCCGCAACGCCAAATGAAGATATCGCATGCAGAAAAACTCGCCGCCAATTTGTTCGCATATCCGCCTCCAAGAAGGTTCAAATTGAATCCTTATCTCTAAGAACGAAATCTGCACTATAAAACTGACATCGCTTTCTTTTGTATTCGTTGCCGTGCCGCTGATCAGGCCATAAATCACGAACCCCAGCATCCACGCGCATTTTCGATGGAGACCCCCTTTCGGGGGCAAACCACTTTTGCTTGCACCCGTTCGGGTGTCCCCATCGAAAACGGCAAGCGGGTAGTACCGTTCTCATTGATCATTTTCTTGATCGCAAAAAATTCCTTCATGCTATTACGGCACTGCATTTTTCCAAACGGCGCATAATTATTTCTCTGCATACTTTTTTATGGCCCGCAACGATAAGGAGAAAACATGTACCGTACTTCGATCACCTCTATCTTGCATCACACATCACATCGCACCATCGGCGTTCTCGCCATCCTGATCGCATTCCTCGCCGCATTCGCATCTTCAGCCGTTGCCGATGAAACCTGCAACTCACCCTACATGGCAAAACTGATCAAGGGTCAGGAAGACTACATCTACGTCTGGACGCTCGGCGTTGAAGGCATGGGCGATGGCTTCGACAAAATGGTGACCATTGATGTCAATCCGAAATCACCGAAATACGGCAAGGTGATCAACTCCGTTTCAGTCGGCTCGCGAACCGAGGCGCATCACATGGGCTTCACCGATGATCGGCGCTACATCTGGGCGGGCGGTTTAGCGGGAAGCGATATTTTCGTATTTGATATCGGCACTGATCCCGCGAAACCCGCGTTGGTCAACACCATCACCAGCATGGGCGAAAAAGCGGGCCTACTCGGTCCGCACACCTACTACGCCTTGCCCGGCCGCATGCTGGTGCAGGCACTGTCGAATACCAAAGACAAGAGCGGCGTGACGGGTATGGCGCTCTACAACAACCGGGGCGATTTCATTACCAGCTACAGCATGCCGACTGATAACGGGGGCGATGGCTATGGTTACGATATGGCGGTGAACCCGACCAAAAATGTATTGCTGACCTCGAGCTTCACCGGTTATGTGAACTACATGCGGCCGCTGGGAGAAGTGATCAAGGATCCTGAAGCGATGAAACTATTCGGCAACACGATGGTGATGTGGGATCTGAAAGCGATGAAGCCGAAAAAGGTTTTCAGCGTGCCCGGTGCGCCGTTGGAGATTCGCTGGTCGTTAAAATCGGGCGATAGCTGGGCCGTCACCGCAACCGCCCTCACCTCAAAAATCTGGCTGGTGAAGCAGGACAAAAAAGGTGAATGGCAGGCCAAAGATGTGGCGACGATTGGCGACCCGGCAAAAATTCCGTTGCCCGTAGATATCAGCATTACCCGCGATGGCAAGGGTTTGTGGGTGAATACATTTATGGATGGCAAAACGCGTTATTTTGATCTCACGAATCCCGAAGCACCGAAGCAAACGTATGAAAAAGTCACCGGCAAGCAGGTGAACATGGTCTCGCAAAGCTGGGATGGCAAACGGGTTTATGTCACCTCGTCACTGCTGGAAAAATGGGACAAAGGTGGTGCCGATAACGAACAATTCTTGCGCGGATTTACGTGGAACGGAAAAGAATTGAAGCCGACATTCGAGGTGGATTTCACCGCCGAAAAACTGGGCCGCGCGCATCATATGAAGCTGGGATCGAAGGCCATGCGTACCGCATATTTTGCGCCTGAGCAACCACAAAAAATCGCGCGCAATTAACGGATGATGATGCCCATATTTTTAGCGATGTTATGCGTCATGCTCGCAGCCGCGAGCGTGGCTCACGCGCACCCAGCACACGAAGCGTTACCGCGGCTAGACTTCCAGCCACCCGCGCCGGGCAGCTACCAACTGCATCGGATCATGCCCGCACCCGACGGGCAGGTGCTGAATGTGGATGGCAAGACGCAACCACTATCGCGCTTTACCGGCGACAAAATTACCTTGCTTGGATTCATCTATACCTCGTGCGCAGACCCGGAAGGCTGCCCGCGCGCGTATCGTGTTTTTGACGATCTGAAAAAACAGATACG
>JANMQR010000057.1:0-3521 GCA_031370625.1 Burkholderiales bacterium
CATCAGCTCTTCGGCGCTACGCTCGCCATCCACAATGATCAGGAGACGCCGTGTCATCGCGTCGAGATGCAATCCACGCGTGGTAATTTCCTGTACGCCCAGTGGCGTTTTCGAATACACACCTTGTAAATTCATGGTTCCTCAGTCGCCTCTGTTGTGACGCCGTTTTCTTTTTTTGGGCATCCGCTATCGAAGTGCGCATCGTACACCGTTGCCGGTCATTTGTTGTACGCGCGCGTGACCAATCAGTATCCGCTTCTGTGAAAAGTATGCTTGGCTCATGTCTACGAATGTCGTTACTTGGCCGACCCACTTCATCCGTTAAAGCGCTACGCCAAATACCGCCGCGAGACGACGGATGCCAGCGTACAGCACGATCGTCAAACCAATTCCGGCAACAAGCGACAGCGCAAACGAAACGCCGTGGCGCAACATCACGGGCACCAGCAGAAACATCGGCAAGGTTGGTAGCACGTACCAAAATGTTGCCTCCATGTGATCCGCGACGCGGGTGTTATCCGCGCCCTCGGCCACCATCCACAGCACGGCCAATAGCGATAGCAGCGGTAGCGACGCCACCAGCGCAGCAAATGCCGTATTTCGTTTCGCAATTTCCGAAATCGCCACGATGATGAGCGCAGATACGAGAACTTTGACGATGATGAAAGCGTTGGGCATCGAAATACTCAGTCAGATCGAATAACTATTTGCGATCTTTAATTGGCACAAATTTCAAATCATCCGGCCCGATGTAATTAGCGCTAGGTCGAATAATTTTGCCGTCGATGCGCTGCTCGATCACGTGCGCCGCCCAGCCAGAGGTGCGGCTGATGATGAAGAGAGGTGTGAACATTTCAGTCGGCACACCCATCATGTGATAACTCACCGCGCTAAACCAATCAAGATTGGGAAACATTTTTTTCTCGCGCTGCATCACGGTTTCCAGCCGCTCCGCGATGGAGAATAATTTCATGTTGTTCGCCTGCTTCGACAGTCCACGTGCGACTTCTTTGATCACCACGTTGCGCGGATCTGAAATCGTATAAACAGGATGGCCGAAACCGATCACGACTTGTTTCTCCGCAACGCGCTTGACGATATCGGCTTCCGCATCATCCGCATCGTTGTAGCGCGATTGAATTTCGAACGCGGCCTCATTCGCGCCACCATGTTTGGGCCCGCGCAATGCGCCAATCGCGCCGGTGATGGCTGAATACATGTCCGAGCCTGTGCCTGCAATCACGCGCGCGGCGAATGTTGATGCATTAAATTCATGTTCCGCATACAGCACCAATGAAGTATGCATCGCGCGCACCCATTCGTCGGATGGCTTCGTGCCATGCAGCAAATGCAAAAAGTGGCCGCCGATTGAATCATCATCGGTCTCAACGTCAATTCGTTTGCCATTCACCGCGAAGTGGTACCAGTACAGCAGCATCGAGCCAAACGAGGCCATCATCCGATCCGCGATATCGCGTGCGCCCTGAATATTGTGATTATCTTTTTCAGGCAGCGTGCAGCCAAGTGCCGAGCAGCCAGTGCGCAACACATCCATCGGGTGCGCGGAGGCGGGCAGGGACTCCAACACATCCTGCACCGCAAACGGAATACCGCGCATCGATTTCAATTTTGTTTTGTAGGCCTCCAGTTCGGTTTTATTCGGCAGTTTTTCATGTACCAATAAATAGGCGATCTCTTCAAATTCGCATGCGTCGGCGACATCCAAAATATCGTAGCCACGATAGTGCAAATCATTGCCAGTCAGCCCTACTGTGCAGAGCGCGGTATTGCCTGCGGTGACGCCAGATAGGGCGACGGATTTTTTGGCTTTAGGTGCGGCGGGGGTAGCGGCAGCGGGGGTTGTGTTGGTGGTTGCGGTAGTCACAAGATGCTCCTTGGTTTCAATAAATAATTTTTAAGTCGTCGGATCAAACCCTAGCACTGGTGCGGCGTTTGAAGGCATTTGCTCTGTAAACGCGCGCTGGTATTGGAGTTTGACGGCAGGTTTGTTTGCAATTATCTTTGGATTATATTTACGTTAAGCGATGCATAAATTCAAGCCGATTACCAAACGGATCCCACGCGGATGCTCGTGCATAACCGGTCGGGCCATCGTCATGACGAATGCGACATTTCGCGCTTTCAATTTTCGCGAGTAATGATTTCAAATCGCTCACACAAAACGCCGGATGCGCGTGACCGTCTGTTGCAAAATCGCTTTGCTCGCCGAGATGAATATTGATTCCCGATTGTGTGAGCCAAGCGCCGGTTTGTGAAAGTTCGGCGGGCTTTGAAACGCGCGTGAAACCAAGCACATCCACGTAAAACGCGAGCGCATCGGCAACCCGTCCTTCGGGTATCGAAATCTGAATGTGATCTAGGCCCGTGATCATTTTTTTTCTGCAAATAATTTATCGAGGCTCGATTCAAACGCGTGATAGCCGATGCGGTCGTAAAGCTCTTCGCGCGTTTGCATAATGCCGACCACATTTTTCTGATGACCGTCTTTGCGAATCGCGGTGTACACGGCCTCGGCTGCTTTGTTCATCGCACGGAATGCAGACAGTGGATAAAGCACCATCGAGACATCGGCGCTGCGTAATTCCTCCACCGTGAACAGCGGCGTCTGACCGAATTCTGTGATGTTCGCGAGCACCGGTACTTTCACGGCATCGACAAATTTTTTGTAGGTTGGCAAATCATAGGCGGCCTCGGCAAAAATGCCGTCGGCTCCCGCTTCCACACACGCAATCGCACGCTCAATGGCTGAATCCAAACCTTCCACCGCTATCGCATCAGTACGCGCAATCAGGAAAAAATCCGGATCGGTTTTAGCGTCGGCTGCCGCTTTCACGCGATCCGCCATTTCGGATTTCGAGACAATTTCCTTGCCCGGACGATGCCCGCAACGTTTTGCACCAACTTGATCTTCGATGTGACACGCGGCTGCGCCAAATTTAATCAGCGACTTCACGGTGCGCGCGATATTGAATGCCGATGGACCAAAACCTGTATCGATATCCACCATCAATGGAACATCGCACACATCGGTGATGCGGCGAATATCGGTCAACACATCATCAAGATTGAGAATACCCAAATCAGGTAAGCCAAGTGAGCCCGCCGCTACGCCGCCCCCGGATAAATAAATCGCCTTGTAACCGGCGCGCTTGGCAAGGTGCGCGTGATTCGCGTTGATAGTGCCGATGATTTGCAGTGGCTTTTCATCGATGAGTGCTTGGCGGAATTTTTTGCCTGCGGAGATGGTCATTGCGGTTTCCAGTTGCGGTTCTTGGCGGGGTGAATGTGTTGAAAAATTTCGATACTAATAAATTTTGTCGTCCCCGCGTAGGCGGGGATCCAAGTTTGTTCATGCATCACTAATTCAACCAAACTTAGGTTCCCGCCTATCGATGGAGACACCATTCGGTGCGCGGGAACGACGAAATTCCTTAACGTTGCGGTTATAAACCCTTTTACTGGCGTGCCGTTTGGAGCATTTGTGCCCGGCTAGGCTCGCC
>JANMQR010000068.1:0-7544 GCA_031370625.1 Burkholderiales bacterium
GAGCACGCGATTCGCCGCGCGTCCGTGGTGGCAGGGCTGTTGCGGACGCGTGAGGCGCTACTGCGATTGCCCGTGCAAGAAGACAATTCAAATTTCGAAGATGCGCTCGTGTTGCTGGATCGATTAATCGAAGCGGATCGCGCGTTCACATCCCAGCGCCGCACGGCTGCCGTGTGGATGGCAGCACTCAATGACAGCCTGAAAAAATTGGGGCTTGATATTGGCCTCGCGCGCGATGCGGCAGGCGCTAACTTGCTCGCGCATCTCGCGAACGCGGAAGAAGATGTCGCCGCAAGCCGCGTGAATTTATCGATTAGCGAATGGATGGATTGGCTGCGCACGCAACTGGAAGAAGCACGCTTTCGCGATCAAACTATCGATAGCCCGATTGTGATGACGTCGCTTGAAGCGACGCGTTTTCGTCATTTCGATGCGGCTATTCTGATTGGTGCATCCGCAGGAAATCTGCCCGGAAAGCCAGCAAATACGGGCGTCTTCAACCAATCGGTGCGGCGGCAGTTGGGGCTCTCCACGCATGCAGACATGCTCGAAACGATCACCCATGATTTGCTGGGTTTATTAAATCGCAGTGATGAAACTTGGATTAGTTGGCAGTCGAGCGGCGGCAGCGCGGATGAACCTGCAAGCCCTTCGCCGTGGGTCGCGGCGTTGTTGTTGCAGGCCAAGCGAGTTGGCGGGTTTGAGTCTTCGAATATGCAAAGCAGACTGGCTGAAACCCCAACACCCGCGGCCATCTCCAGCCACACTGCCTCAAGACCCGCGCCCGTATTGGCTCCTGGGCAAGTGCCCTTGAAAATATCAGCGAGCGGTTATCAAAGCTTGATCGATTGCCCGTATCAATATTTCTCTCGCGCTGTATTGAAATTACGCTCGCCGGATGAAGTCGAAGAAGAAATGGAGAAGCGCGATTTCGGTGAATTCGTGCACGATATTTTGCATCGATTCCATCGGCGCTATTCAGTCGTTACGAGCGTGGATTCAATTGAATTACGCAACGGATTGCTTGAAGAAACCGAAGCCGTTTTTGCCGCCGCATTGGAACAAAATTTTATGGCGCGCGCGTGGCGGCTGCAATGGGAATCGGCGATTGATGCTTATTTGTCGTGGCAGCTAAAACGTGAAGAGCAAGGCTGGCACTGGTATGCGGGCGAATTTGAAAATGGCTTTTCGTTGCAACTTGAAAACGGCGAATCGTTTCGACTGGAAGGCCGTCTTGATCGCATTGATCAACGCGTGTCCGATGGTCTCAAGCAAACTGCGGTGATCGATTACAAAGCGCGCGCCGCATCGGCACTGCAAGCAAAACTAAAATCGGTGGGCGAAGACGTGCAGCTACCGGTGTACGCTGCGTTGGCTGAGGCAGCGCACCCTGATTATCAAGTCGCAGAAGCCGCGTATTTAAGCGTGGAACGAAATAGCGTAAAACAGGTTCCCTATCCAGAGCCGCACAACATTGGTGAGGCGCATGTGATCCGGCTGCATGCCATGTTTGAGGCGCTACACAATCAAGCGCCATTGCCCGCGCAAGGGGTGGAGAAAGTATGTAATTTTTGCGAAGCGCGCGGTTTGTGCCGACGCGATTATTGGATAAATTCGGTCGCGGAAAATAGTGATGAGTGACGCCCGAATTGCTCTCACGAAAGCCGCACTCGACCCCGCACGCAGCGTGGTGGTCGAAGCCTGCGCAGGTTCCGGCAAAACATGGCTACTGGTCTCGCGCATTCTTCGTTTGCTGTTGGCAGGTGCCGCGCCATCAAGCATTCTTGCGATCACATTTACCCGCAAAGCCGCGGAAGAAATGAAGGCGAGATTGATGCAGTGGCTGGAGTTTTTGGCGACCGCGAGGGATGCGGAGGCGCGCCAATTTTTGCGTGAACGCGCATTGCAGGATGGCGAAATTGATGCGCTGCTACCGCGTGCCCGCGAGCTCTTTACCGAAGTCGCTTTCGCCACGCCGCACATCGGCATATCCACTTTTCACGGCTGGTTCCAACAGCTTTTGTCCGCTGCACCCATTGGCATGAGCGCGGCTGACGCCACCATTGCCGACAGTGAATCCACGCTGCTCAACGAAGCATGGCTGATGCTCGCGGAGTCATTGAATCGCGACGCGGAATCGCCCGCAGCTGAAGCATTGAATCGACTGTTTGCCGAGTGGGGCCTTAAGAGCACCAAGGATGTTCTGTGGAATTTCGTAAAACGACGTGCAGAATGGCGAGCATATGCTGGCGGGACGCTGCACGTTGATGCAACCAATCATGCCGATCCTGGTTTGGTTGAAGCCGCACTCGCACATTGGCGCGAAGAGTGGCGCATTGATTTGCATGCAAATCCCGTTGAAGATTGGGCGAGTAACGCGTCAGTGGAAGCCAGTATTCGCGCCATCGTTCGCGGTGTTAGTACAACTTCTGGAAGCAGTGATGCTGCTCAGAAATGGGTGCGAACCCTTGATTTGGCACCAGCGAAATCAGAGCCTCTGCTACGATTTGCATCGATAAAAGAGGCATGCCTGACCAAAGAAAATACCATAAGGAAAAACCAGGAAAAATGGGCAGAAAAGGCCGGCGCGCAGGACTATTTTCAGTCAGTCTGCGCGTCAATTGGTGCGGTGTTGGATGCGCTCACCAATCAAGAAATTTACCACTACAACCGCGATGCGTTAATTGCTGGCACTGCATTACTCAAAAAATATGAAGATCTCAAAACCGATCAGCGTGCAATTGATTTTGCCGATCTCGAATGGCGTGCGTTTTCGCTACTCACACAAAGTGAACAAGCCGAAACGATGCAATATCGGCTCGATCAACGTTATCGCCATATTCTGCTGGATGAATTTCAGGATACCAATCCGATTCAATGGCAGTGTTTGACCGCGTGGCTGACGGCGAGCGTAGGCGCGGACAATCGCCCGACGGTGTTTATGGTGGGTGACCCGAAGCAGGCGATCTATCGTTTTCGTCGCACTGATGCGCGGCTGTTTCAAATTGCAAAAAAATATTTTGCAGAGCATTTTGACGCGAGTATTTTTGCGCTCAATCGTACACGCCGGAATGCACCGGCCGTGGTGGATTTTGTAAATGATATTTTTGCTGATGAGCCTTTGTTCGAAGGTTTCGCCGCACATGAAACTGAGAATGCAAGTTTGCATGGCGACGTGACGGTGTTGCCGAAGTTTGTATCAATCAAAGCTGAACCTGAAGCCAGCCAAACTGAATTGCGTGATTCGCTAAAGATGCCGCTCGCCGATGATGAAGAAGATCGCTACACGCTTGAGGCCGAGGCATTGGCGAATGCAATTAGCCACGCAGTCGGTCGCCTCAAAATAACGGAATTGCACGACGGAAAAATGGTAGTGCGTGGCGCATGCTACAGCGACTTCATGGTGCTGTTCCGTCGACGCAAGCCACTCGGTGCATTCGAACGCGCGTTGCGTGACTCGCGCATCCCGTATGTGGGTGCGCGGCCCGGTGGTTTGATGGCGGCGTTGGAAGTTAACGACATGGTGGCGCTGCTGACATTTCTGTCTTCACCCAATGATGATTTAGCGCTCGCGCAGGTGTTGAAATCGCCGCTGTTTAACGCGAGTGATGACGTGTTGTTGAGCATTCGTTTTTGCAAACATGAAGGCACATGGTGGCAGCGTTTGCAGTTGATTAAATCTGCTGAGACTGAGAGCGCGGCGACAAAATTAACCGCATGGTTGCAAGCGATGGAGTCGCTGCCGGTTCACGATTTGCTGGATCGTGTTTATCACGAAGCGGATGTGCTCCGGTCTTACGCGCGTGCGGTGCCAGAGATGATGCGAGCGAGCGTGATCGCGAATCTGAACGCATTTATGGCGTTAGCACTTGAAGTGGATAGCGGACGTTTCCCCAGCCTCACGCGATTTTTGAACGAGCTAAAACGTTTTCACGCACTGCCTGATAACGAGGCACCAGACGTGGGCGCGGTGTTGGATGATGCGGTCGAAGAAACGGAAATAGATTCGTCAATCAACGCCGTTCGTCTAATGACCATTCATGCGGCGAAGGGGCTTGAGTCGCCGATTGTTTGGTTGATTGACGCAGACAATATTTCAAATAAAACGGACTCTCATACAGTGTTGAGCGATTGGCAACCCGATGACGCCGCGCCGCGACACTTTTCGTTTTGGGCAACCAAAGCATTGGCAGGCAAAGATCGCGCGGCGATTTTGGCGGTTGAAGCCAATGTGGATGCGCGCGAGAAATTAAATTTGCTCTATGTCGCTGGCACGCGTGCCAAGCAGTATTTGGTGGTGAGCGGTACGGCGGGAAAGGCATCGCTGGATGCGGTGTCCTGGCATGATCGCGCGCTGAAGGTATGTGAAGCGAATGAGGCATCATGGCCGCTCGCTGTAGCGCCAGATTTGGCATTGAATGAGCCGAAGCAAACCAGTAGCGACGTGCAACCGCGCACAACATGGATGCTGCCGGTGGGCACACGCGCACCGCTTGCCGCATCGGATTTGAAGCGCGAGAAAGGCATCGAGATTCACGCCGCGCTGGAGGCGATGGCTTTTGAGAAAAGCGGATCGCGAACGAACGCCAAAGGATCAAAACTATTTTCGGCTGACACTACCGAAGCCGCAAAAAAAATTCTCAACGCCGCCGAGTTGCAGCGCTTTTTTAACGCCGAACAATTTGTTACAGCGCATAACGAAATTGAAATCGCGATGCAGGTGAGCGGCGAATTAATCATGCAGCGCATTGATCGTTTGGTCGAATTCGAGCGCGAAGTGTGGGTGCTGGACTACAAGACCGGTGCGGGTAATGTGGATGCGCATCAGGCGCAAATCGCGGCGTATTGTGATGCCGTCATGCCGCTTTACAAAAATAAGACCGTGCGTGGCGCGGTGATTGATTTGGTGGGCGAGCTGCACATTCTTCGTTAGCTCGCGGGGTTGAATGGCTGCACCAAATGCGTTCATTGATGAGTGCGTTTTTTGCTTCAGGCACAACGCTGGTGCTATGAGGCGCAGTGTGGGATGGGTATCGCGCGTATTTGCCAAACCCGGCCGCTCCACCCATCCTACGATATTTATAGCCACTATCGCGCATGCATCAACCACGTTAAATCCCCTTGGCACGCCTGATGCTTACTCATTTGCACTTTCTTGACTTGGCCTATTTCATTTCATGTCGGATCTCAAACGCCTCATCAAACATCTTGGTTCTGATCTCACGTTGCAATCCAGTTTGTCGGCGGTCACTAGCCCGGCGGATATGCGTTCAATTTTTGCCGCCGTTATCGACGGTGGCGCATCGGATATAGAGCTCGGTGCACTGATGGCGATGTGCGCGAGTATTGAATCGCATCGCCATGCGGAAATGTTCAGCGAGATTTTGTTAGGACTCAGCGAAGCCATTAACGAACGCTCGATGCCAATCGAGTGCGAGCAATATGATTATTTGAATGTGGTGATACCGAATTATGGCGATGAAATTTTCGGTAACGCGATTCCCCTCATCGCGATCAAACTGCAACGCATGGGCATTCGTGTGCTCGTGCATGGCGCGCTGGAAACGCCGAGCGGGTTGGCGAATTGCGGAATCTTTCGCGAGCTGGGTGTGCTGCCGGTGACCACGCGCGGGCAGGCAGAGCGCCGGCTCGCTGAAGATGGGCTGGCGCTGGTGCCGACGTCGCTGATCTCGCCAGGGCTCGCCGCGATGATGGCGTTGAAAGCCCGGTTAGGCGTATCCACACCCGCGCATGTGTTGGCCGACATGTTGATGCCGGTGTTGATGTCTGCGTTTAGCGAGCCGCGACATGTATTGCATATTCTCAATATTCCCGCGTGGCTCGCGGCACTCGCCGATACCGAAGGCGTGGTGTTGCAAACGCCAGTGCTCTTATCACTACCCGCTGAAGGTTCAGGATGTAAATTCGGCAGCCTCGATTGCCGCCCGCAATTGAAATATCGTTTAGGTGTTGATGCGCAGATTGAATCTTCAACGCGTTATAAAGATGGTATTGACGGCATTGAAGAGGGCGGCTGGCAGACACTATTTCAGGAGGAGATGGAATCACATGCAGATGTGGTTTCGCTGTCAGCCCACAATGCGCTCAAAACCTCGCACACGCGCTGGGCGGCACATCCCGTGCTCACCGATACACGCGGCCTAGCCGCATGGACGCGCCAACGCCTGGACGCAAATGCAGTGCTACCGCAGCCGGTGGTGAATCAGTTGGCATGTTGCTTATACGGCGCAGGTTATGCCGAAGATTTTAATCAAGCCAAGGCGATGGCGGAGGTGGAGACGGGGAGCTTGGCGGCTTAGCGGCGTCTCGTTTAGTCTAATTCCGCGCCGCTAGCGGTGCCATGATTGTAGGTTGGGTAAACAGCTTTATCGTTTGCCCAACATCCGCGTCAATATGATCGCCGATGTTGGGCAGATGAAACGTGCCCAACCTACGGACTACGGTTGTTCAGCGCAATTCGTAGGGCGGGCTGAGCAACGCGAACCCCGCCGAATGTGCTGTCACGTGTCGAAGCAGATTCGGTCGATTCGACATTGATGATTACGCCGCCTTCTTAACAGTCAACGTCACCCGCATCCCCGCATTCGCAAGCATGTTGACGAGTGCATCAAGACTAAAAAGCTGAATCTTTCCCTTGAGCAATTGATTCAATCGCGGCTGGGTAACGCCAAGCACACTCGCGGCTTCTGATTGCGTCATGTTTGATTGTTTGACGAATTTTTCGACACGCTGCATCAGCGTTGATCTTAGTTTCAGGTTTTCCGCCGCGGCGTCGTCGAAGCCTAGATCACGAAAAACATTCTCTGCGCTCACTACTCGCTTCATTGGTTTGTTCATTTCGAATTCCTCTCCTGCACAAGTTTTGCAAAACGTCTTTTGGCTAGATCGATGTCACGCTGATTTGTTTGCTGCGTTTTCTTGGTGAACGCGTGCAACACGTAAACCGCCTCCGCAAACTTGGCAACGTAGATCACGCGGTTTTCCGTTGAAGTGTGAATACGAATCTCTTTAACCCCTAATGCGATGCTGTTCATCGGCTTCCAATCAGAAGGCTCACCGCCGTTTTGGACCTTATCGAGCTGATAGCCCGCTTCACTTCGTGCGTCGCTATCAAATTTTTTAAGGTTAGCATGACTTGAGCCCAACCAAATTACCGACTTCATATTCTATTCCGGTTTTGATATAGCTCGCAAGTTGCAGTAGGAGTTCGTAGGTTGGGTAAACAGGTTTATCGTTTGCCCGACATGGGCGTCAATATCATTAACGATGTTGGGCAGATGAAACTTGCCCAACCTACGGACTACGGTAGTTCAACCTAATTCGTAGGGCGGGCTGAGCAACGCGAACCCCGCCGAATGCGTCTTGAAATTTCGTGTGCGGCGCAAATCCCCCGGTTCCAGCCCGGGGTCAGTGCGCCCTACAAAATAGCTTTGATAATTCAAGCGCTGGCGCGGCGTCTGAGCATTTTTCAGCCTGAAATGCCCGCCAATATTAGGCCTTACGATTTTTTACATATGAAAATA
>JANMQR010000070.1:0-6813 GCA_031370625.1 Burkholderiales bacterium
GCAGCAGAAAAAAGCGACAAGATTGAATCGGCAGACGCATGGATAAAGCGCATGACTGAGCTGAAACGTCAGGAGAAAAATAAAGAGCTTGCTGAGGAGATAACGCGCTTTCGAAAACTTCTCTCGTTGAAGCGCCCAACAAAACCTAATATTGGCGGAATTTTCAAAGCATTTTTGCTCCAAGATACCCGCCAATACTAGCGTTTCAATTCTGCGCCTCCGTTAATTCCCTCGGCAATTCCACATTCGGATAGCGTTTACGAAAGCGCGTTATCTCCTCAGCAAGCTCTTTATTTTTCTCCTGACGTTTCAGCTCAGTCATGCGCTTTATCCATGCGTCTGCCGATTCAATCTTGTCGCTTTTTTCTGCTGCGGTGGTGATCATGCGGGTAGGAAAAGCAGGTGATTTTTCCATATTGTCAGCGGCAGGCGGGGGTGCGGGGGCGGGCGCGGCAGCAACAGGTGGGCTCATATCAGCGCGCGGCATGACAGGCTCAGGAACGGTCGCGGGTTTAGCCAGCACCCGTGATTGGGGCGGGGGCGGTGCAGCAGACACGCCCGCAACATTGGCCGCAGCAGGCGGTGGCGGTGCCAGCTTGCCAGTGGCTTCGGCTGTTAATGCTGCCGTTGCTTCGCTGTCACTTTGTTTTTTGCGAGAAGCATTTTGCGCATTAAAATCACTCGCCACCTCGGCCTTTGTTTCCTTCAATACTTTCGGTGCTGCGATCGAGGGCGCGGCCGGTGTTGCTTTAGCCAGATCTGCAGGCGGCGCAATTTGCTTGGTAGGTGCCAATGGAATTTTCTGTTGTGACACGGTTACTTCTGGTGGTGCCAATGGTGACAGCATGACTCGGTTCGAACTGTCCTGCATGCGCGTCATTGCAGGCGCTGCCGCAGGCTCAGCCGCAGATGATTTTTTTTCTATCACTTGATTTAACTGAAGCGATTGCACGGCACTCTCAGATGCAGGTGCCACGGTGTTCGCGCGCTTGTCAGCCGCGTTGCTTTCCAAAACAGATGACGCCTTCGCAACATCTTTCGCTGCTTCGGTCGGTACAGCTTTCTCCTGGTTGCTCGCCGCCACCATTTCCGCTATCGGCGGTGCCACTTCCGGCCGATCACGCACCGCCATAAAAATCACTGATGACGTCAGCATCACAGTTGCCGCGGCGGCCAGTGGCGTGGTCCAACGCGCAGTCCAGCGTTTGCCAATTGACGTTGGTGCAGCTAAAACCGCGCGGCGGGCTGCGGCACGAATCGCATCAGCAATAATCGCGCGGGGTTCTTCCTGCAACGCGGCGCGATAGCTCTCTTTCACTTGTTCAGTGCCCGCAATATCCAAATGTTCAAAATCATTTCCTGACTTCGGCGTACTCATGCGACCTCCTTCAGCCGTTCGCGCAATCGCGCGATGGCGTATCGAAGACGGCTTTTGGCCGCCTCGAGAGTAACTCCCGTGCTGTGCGCAATTTCTTCAATCGTCATCCCGCCTTCTTCATGCAGCAAAAATGCCTCGCGCTGCGGTGCGGGCAGGGCTTCTAGCTCGCGCAAAATAGCGTCGCCTTGTTGCTGCGATTCGGCGCGAATTTGTGGCTCATCGACTCGGCTCGCGATTACATTGTTCGCGGCCTCAGTGTCATCATCAAATGCGATTAAATCGCCTCCCGCAGTTTTGTATTTGTGGCGTCTAAAAAAATCCATCAAACGATGATGCGCCAAAGTGAACAGCCAGGTGCGAAATTTTGCCTCTACGCGATAGACCTCACGCGATTGAATAACGTTCATCCACACTTCCTGAAACAACTCCTCAGCTTCATCACGCGAACGACAATGCCGCGCAATAAAGCGATAAAGCCCGCCACGATGGCGGCTGTAAAGCTCATCGAATGCGCCGGCATCTCCCGATTGGTAGCGCTGCATTAACGATTCGTCGTCGTCATTTTTTGGTTTTAAATCCATGCCCCGCAGTGTAATGCACGGCGGGGCATGATGGCCTAGTACTGAGCCAACTTTTAATAAATTGAAATGAGATGAATGTTTGGCGAACACCCTCTCTCCAACCTCTCTCCCGTCAAGGGAGAGACGCTAACCTCCCTCTCCCCTCGCGGGAGAGGGAGAGCGCAGCGAGGGTTGGAGGGAGAGGGGGCGTTTGCTGCATCGACGTTAAACACATTTAGTCGCCGCATTCATGATGATGTAAATACGCTATTCCCAACGGTGTTGGACATCACTTGATTTCAAACTCACCCACCATAATAGTTTCTTTGCCATCTTTCAATCGCATCGTCACGATCTGATCGCGTTGCTGCCTGGTGCCGAAGCCGGTGGTGAGGCGCATTTGCAACGTGGTGGCACCCGTTACGTTCTGCCGACGGTCACCAAAATATTGTGCCTGCACGCGATATTTACCCGGCTTGGCGACCTTCAATGAAAACTCTTCCGGTCCATAGCCGCCCGTGAAATCGAGCGACATGCGGCCACCCTGATACGTCATCCGATTCCCATAAAACGCTTTCTCGCCATTCGGGTCTGTCACCCATAAATCGATGTCGGTATTGTCCGCATCCCAGGTCAGCACCGCGCGTAAATCGAGCGGCAGATTTTTGATGAGACGTGTATCAATACGACTTGTGTCAAGCCTCGCATTGGTGGTGGCGATGATGGAATTTAATTCCGCCAACGCAATCAATTCCACTTCAGGAAAGCGGCCATGCCATGGGCGAATCACGACATCGTAGAGTGAATCAATTGCGCGTTGCGGTTGCTTGTCAGCCGCATAGGCGAGGCCCAAATCGCGATACGATTGTGGCTCTTCAGGACTCAATTCCAGCACGCGTTTGAATACGGGAATCGCCAGCGGTGCGCGATTAGCCTGCATCAAACGATAGCCGAGGATGCGTAAAATATGCCGGTTCTCCAAATCCATTTCAGCCAGATTGCTCAACACGCGGATGCCTAAATCATTCAAGCCACGCTCGAAAAATATATCCGCTGCATCAAGATAGAACGCGGTGCTGGCCAAATAGCTTGGCGTTTCATCCAGATAAACGCGATAAAGATCTGCATTGCTCGCGCGCTTGAGGCGATCAGCGTAGGGCGCATTGGGTTCCCATTTTTGCAGGCGGATGGTGCTGGTGGTTTGTGTGGTGTTTTGCATGGCGCGTTTGTCCGCATTAACAGAAACCGGTTGTGCAGCGGGAGCCATCATGGATCGTCTGCCTGCTGATGGTTCCATCGCAGGGGCAGCTACAACAGGAGGTGTGGGCATCGGCTGCGTCCTCATCGGCGCACGATCCTGCATAGCATCTGCTCGCGCAGCATCACCTTCAAACAGAACGCCACGCTCACGCTCCTCTGATTTTTTCATCTTGTTTTCAACGTAGCGATCATTCTTCGGAAACGAATGATTCCACCATGCGATTTTTTGTTCGAACATGCGCACGATGTTTTCCAAATGGTTGCCGCGTTCTGCACGCCGTTGCGTCTGAATACTGCCCAGCACGCGATCATATTCAGCGCGTAATTCTGATGGCGGCGCAATTTCAAACCGCGCGTAATCTTCAATGCGATCAAGAATGATGAGCGATGTCTCGCGCGTCACCAAGCGAAAACGCTGACCCAATCGGCGAATCTCGGCGCGGTTTAACTGATACTCCGCATCCAGCTCATTGATGCGCAATTCGGCCCACATGGATGCTGCTGCGCCTGAATTGTTATCGTCTCTAGTTGAGGTTTGAATCGGTACATTAATGGTTTCCTGCTTGCCATCAGGATGCTGCAAAGTGACTCGCAGAGTTGCGCTGGCATCGTTCAACATGCCTGCAATTTGCACGCGCCCACCGATGGCATGCGTAGCTGCCAGCACGAGCTGCGATGTGCCTGCGCCGTCGATTTGCGTAATGCGAGTTATCGCGGATAGAAGTGCCGTTGCCGCGCTGGCTGACGTTTCGCGGGTAAGGTCAATGAATCGGCCGCCACTGCGCTCTGCGATAAATTTCAGAAACGTCGCGTCGATTTTATTCGCAGCAGAAATTGAATAAAGCGGTACGCGTGTTTTCGCAAAACCCGTTTTGTCAGCGTTATCAGAAAAATTATTCAGTCCGTCTGAAAACAACAAATATTCACGCACATTTGATTCCGGTGCAAACGCATTCAGATTCGTCGCACCGTCATAAGCGGTCGCTGACAATACATCGCGCAACGCCTTCCAATCGCCATTGCTGATACGAAACGTTTGAGCGGGCTCGGCCACGTTACGAATTTGCGTAAGCCTGACTTCACCATCGCGCATCTTTTTAAAGTAAGTGTCGAGCAATTGAAATTCACGTGCATGATCGCGGTCGCGCCCGCTGCTGGAGCTATCCCAGATGATGCCGACTGACTTGGGAGCTTCACGCGCTGATTCACGCGAAGGGATCGCCACGTCCGCAACGAAATATGTTTTGCCTTCGAAAAATTGCGTTTGCACGACAGGTGCAGCCGAACTGGCGGAGTTAGGAATAGCAAACTCAATGGTTGCACTGCTTGAATTGGCAATCGAAAAATCGCGGCGTGATTCGCGCAGACGATAGGTGTTGCGCAACAAATCTTTCGATAAATTTACAGGCCCAAAACCGTTGCGGCGAATGGCCGGTGCTTTCGCTGTAGCATCAGTAGTTACGTTTATGGCGACGTTGATTTCAAACACACCCACGCGCTCCGCAAAACCAATCGGCAGGCGATAAATTGTTTCGCCACTAACGTCGGTGAGATTTTCCGCGATGCGAATCACCACGCGCTTGGTGCCTTGCGCCGGAATTGGATAAACACGCAGCTTGAAATTGTTTCCCTGTGTCACTTCCAACAAGCCCGGATCAATCCGCGTGCGAATCACATCTTCAAACACCGCCTGGCCTTTGGCCTTTTCAACCGGCACCGCTTCACGCAACGCACCATTAACATCCATTGCAAAACTCGCTACACGTTGACCATCCAGCAGCGGAAATTGCAATTCACCCTCCAGCACACGCCCATTCGGATTGAAAAAAGTCATATCAATTTCAGTGATCGCATAACGACCGTTAACGTCACCCGATACGCGAATCGTTTGCAGCTGAATCGGTGTCACGTCGCGATTGGGTACGACCAATACCGGCGGTCGCCAGATGATGGTTGGTTCGGGTGGTTTCCAGTTGGGAATGGGTGGTGAAAGTGCGCTGGCGTGTTTCGGATTTAACACGAAGCTAAAGAGTGCAAATAGAAAAACAGAGAAAAGTTTGCTCACGGTAAGTCCTTTTTTGTAAGGTGCTATACCGTTAAGCGCGGCGGAATCAAGAAAGGGTCAAGGTTTGAGAAATATTTTTCCCATAGCGATGAGATCTGAAATCCCTTGTCTGGATTGCCGTTTCGAGCAAAAAGCGCTGAAACACCCCGCCAATGCTAGGGTTGTAGGATGGGTGGTGCGGGTTTTTGCGATACCCATCATCTGCACGCACCGATGATGGGTATCGCAAACGTAGTTGCCAAACTTGGCTCCATTGATTCTTGTATCCACCACAGCATGGGAAAGCCTTTAAACGCCCTCAAATACGACTATCAAAACGGCTACTTCCAGTCAGCACAGTACAACCTCAATACCATCTGGAACACTGCGGAGCGCTTCCCCGATCAGCAGGTGAAATTGGCCGGCATGGCTGGTGGTCTGACTATCGCACGCACCTATGATGCTGTTGGTCGCATTGCCACGATTAGAACAACCTTGTCGAATAACGCGGGAGTCACCACCCCGCAAAACGCCACCTTCGGCTTCGACACCCTCGGCAATCTCACTTCGCGCACCGATTCGTCTGCGAGTCCGAATCTGAGCGAAAACTTCTGCTACGACGTACTCAACCGCGTGAAAGGCAGCATCGGTTCGTGCAACACCTTCGTCTACGATGGTGCCGGTAACCTCAACAGCAAATCTGGTGTCTCACTCGCCTACACGGGAGGAACAAACCGACTGAGTACCGTAGACGGCCAGACCGTCGCCTACGACGCAGGCGGCAACGTCAAGAACGACGGTACTCGCAGCTACAGCTACACCCCTTACGACGTGCCCGATAAAATCTCAATGGGCAGCCAGTGGATGGAATTCGGCTTCACTGGCAACGGCCAGTGCGCGTACGAGCGCGATGGTGCAGGCGGCGCGGCCAGCGGCATCACCTACTTCGCCGGCCCCGACTTCTTTGAGCAGGACAACACCATCGCCAATGGTGTCGCCACGGTAAGCGAGGTGCGCGAATTCCTTGCAACACCTGCCAGCACCATCGGCGTGGTGGTGACCAATTCAACTGGTTCCAATATGTCGCTGTACTTGCAAGATCATTTGGGCTCGAACGTCGCGTCAGTGAATGCGACGACTGGCATCGTGGCTCGTAATAGCTATGACGTGTGGGGCGTGCGCAGCGGTGCTGCGCTGGATAAAGGCAATCGCGGCTACACCGGTCACGAGCATCTTGATTTCGGCTTGATCCACATGAATGGGCGGGTGTATGACCCGCGCTGGGGACGGTTCTTGCAGGATGATCCGATCATCCAGAGTCCGTATGATTTGCAGAACTACAATCGGTATTCTTATGTGATGAATAATCCGTTGAGCTTTACGGATCCGACGGGGTTTTCGAGGTGGACGAATTTTAGGGATCGGTATGGGAAGATGATTGTAGGAGCAGTCGTTTCCTACTTCACTTTCGGTGCTGCATATGGCTGGGCTATGGGGGAGATGGTGTCGGCGTATGGTGGTGCGATGACAATAACTGGTGCTCAATTCGCGACTGCACAAATTGCTTCGGG
>JANMQR010000092.1:0-12015 GCA_031370625.1 Burkholderiales bacterium
ATGATGGTGGTGCCTTTGCCGGGCGCTGATTTCCACATTGCATCGCCGCCCAGCGAGCGTGCGCGTTGACGGATGCCTGAAAGACCGTGCGACATCTTCGCGGGGTTGAAAGTTGGCGGCAAACCGGTGCCATCATCTTCAAGCAAGAGTTTTATGTTCTCGCCGTCGAGCTGCAGGCTGGCTGAGAAATTCTTGGCGTTTGCATGCCGCAATGCGTTGGTTGTTCCCTCTTGCACTATGCGGAAAATTGCAATCGATGTGTCAGGAGAAATTACGCCCAGCTCTTCAGCCAGATTGAGTTTGCACGTCAGCCCACCTTTTGTGCAGTTCTCATTGATGTACCAATCGAGCGCTGGTGCCAACCCTAAATTGTCCAGCAACGATGGCCGCAAGTTTTCAACTACACGTCGTTTGACGGATACCGCGTCGTCGAGCATTTCGGACAGTTGTTTGAACCGCTGCAACGCTTCAGGTGAGTGCGTTGCATGGGTGCGCAGCCATTCAAGGTCCATCTTTGCCGATGTCAATATTCCCCCCAGCTCATCATGCAGATCTCGCGCGAGCGCAGCCCGATCCTGTTCAGTTGAACGTTGCAGGTGAGTGGACAGCTCGTTCAATTCTCCCGTGCGCTCATCCACTAATTTAACCAGCCGTTGGTTTTCACTTTCTCGTAGCGCAATCAAGACCTGCCGCTGCTGTAAATCTTTGACAAACAAGTAAAGCGCAAAGGCAAGTAACGTCAGATTTAGAATCGCGACCGCCAACATGCCCAAACGGGATAGCAGCATGTCGCGCGCCCATCTGTCTCGTGTACTTTCCAGCTCAGCGTTCATTTCCAACGATATGTCGTCGACCTGCTTTCTGATGCTGTCCATCAGCTCTTTACCGGTATTTTTCCGTACCAAGCTGAGCGCCTCATCGCGCCTACCTTGGTCTGCCAACGTGATGGTCGTTTCAAGCACAACAAATTTACTCAGGATCACGGCTGCGAGCTTGTTTACTTGAGACTGCTGGTCAGTCCGCGCCGCAAAGATCATCGACAGTTTATTTTGCAGCTTGGGCAGATTTGCGCGTGCCTCGACCAGCGGGGCCAAGTAATCTTTATCGCCAGTCAGGAGATATCCGCGCTGCGCGGTCTCCGCGTTAATCATCAATGTTTCTAATGCTTCGACGGCGTCCAGGCGATCACGGCCGGTGCGCAGTTCGCTGACGCTCTGAACCACGTTGCGATAATTTCGTTCGGACACCCAGATAAACGTGACAGTCAGCGCGAGGGCCAACAAAGCAGGCGCAATGAACGATGGTGGTACACCGCCCCACAATACCTTTAATATTTCACGTCTGGTCAATGCCGGAAATTCTTGATCGTCCACGACCTGCTCCCCTGGTGAGCCTTAGAAATTAAGTGCGCGATTGAGCGGCTGCGTAATAATTGTGTCCCTGCGCCAATTCTGTTTGGCTTATTTGATTTAGGTGGACAGCCTTGCTGAGGCGATAGGAAATAGCTAACGTTCACCGTAATGGCTAGATCAACTACGAAAACTATTCGTGAACTTCAAAACACCCGTCATCGTGAAATTTGGGCGAAAACAAACCGCCCGCGAACGTGCGGGCGGTTGAGTCTACAGTGCAGTCAAACACGCCGCTCCGCAGTGCCGCGAGGCACAGCGTGACCTACAGCGGTTTATATTCAGCGTCATCTTTTGTTGATCAAGCCCAACACGAGTGAGACTAAAAACACGACCACAAAAACATAGAAGAGAATTTTTGCAATCTCCACTGCGCCACCTGCAATGCCGCCAAAGCCGAATACAGCTGCGACGATTGCGATAATAAAAAATATAGCTGCCCATCTCAACATGATGATTCTCCTTCGGTTATGTAGCTTAGTCTTTCAGCAAATCCGTCAAATCATCGGCATGCTCTTCTTCCATCGCCAGGATGGATTCAAGCATGCTGCGAGTAGTCGGGTCCTTATCGCCTAAAAACTGAATGAATGCACGGTAGCTTTCGATTGCGATACGTTCGGCCACCAGGTTTTCACGAACCATGTCATGCAGATCGGTGCCTGCAAAGTATTCTGCGTGGCTTCGGTCTGCCAAACCGACGGGGTTGAAATCTGGCGTTCCGCCCAGCTGCATGATGCGTTCCGCAATCAAGTCGGCGTGTGCGAGCTCTTCAATCGCGTGCTGCTTAAACTCTTTTGCGACGAAGCGGCCCTTGATGCCGTTTGCAACGTAGTAATGACGCTTATAACGAAGCGTACACACCAGCTCAGTTGCGAGTGACTCGTTGAGTAATCCGATCACGGTCTCTTTATCGAGGCTGTAATCAGGCGTGACGGCACCATCATCCGTACTTTTTCGTGCCAACTTGCGCAAGAGCGATTTATCCGTGAGCAACGGTGACAAAACACCCACCTTGCTCTCCATAACCCCGCCGTTCATTGAGGGAGGTGAAGCTTTGCCATTGCCGGTTTTTAGCTGGGCTTTCATGTTGCCAGGCCCAATGTTGGCGGGGTGTTTCGGCACTTTTTGCTTGGAATCGCGCACTGGCTGGGGTTGTTGCTTCATCGGTCGCTCCTGCATTAATTCAGAAAGTTGGTATTTATTGGTTCGTTACTTGACGGCAGTTTTCAAACGAATGTCGTTTTTGACCGACGTAACGCCCTTGACGCCGCGAGCAATTTCTACCGCGCGGTTAATCTCGCTCTGGCTATTCGCAAAGCCGCTAAGTTGCACGGTGCCTTTAAACGTTTCGACGTTTACGCCAAGCGCACTAACGGTTTTGTCTTCGACATAGAGCGCTTTTACTTTGGTGGTGATGACGGTGTCGTCAACGCCTTCGCCGAAGCTCTCCTGACGCGGTGTGCTTGCACAACCAGCCGCGAATACGGATGCTGCGACGATAAAGCCTACAAAAATTTTCTGAAAAGAAACCATGAAATTCTCCTTGGGTGTCTGTGTAACTTTATTAAGGTTTAAAAGTTTGCTTGCTGGTTTTGATTGCTGGCTTTCACCAGCTGTAGAAACTTTAACGCCACGTTCCCACTTTCGGCGTAGGCATGTTTAGGCATTTAGCAAATCAACTTCCTACTTGGTTTGTAGGGAAATGCCTACGGCTGCGCCTGCACCTGAGCAGGGAGCTGATGCCAACATCGATGACGTGACCCGTTCTGTAATCTTCGGCTCACGTACTGAACCGCAAAATTGCGCACTGACGCGGCGTTGCGTCCGACGTGCGAAATCAATTTTTGCGGCTATGCTCATTGAAATAAATTTTCTTGGGAGGAACATATGATTGGTAACCATCGCCTTGTCGCAACCGTTGCCGTAATCGCGGTACTGAATTTATCGAGCTGCTCTGATTCTGCGAAAACAGCTCGCGCACCGGTAAAAGCGGATGCGACCCCACCTTCCGCAATGGCTGGCGCCAGTGCCGATGGCACGGCCGCGCCGTCGGTACCGTCTGCGACTGAGTCACTGGCACCATCTCCCGCATCGGCTCCACCAAAAGCGGCGACTGGCGGAACCGATGATATGAAAAAGCCTTTGAGCAAATCGGCTGAAGATGCGCAGATGCCGATGGTCGGTCACGGCAACAATCACTCCGCGCCGGACAAAAATGCCGTTGACGCTGCTAAATCGAAGTAATCTTCTGACGCGAACCGCACCCGTTTAAGATTCTGCGAGGCGCGCAAATTTCTATTGGATCAGCGACCGCGAATCGCAGTGGCAATGCGCCACACTGCAGCCGCTTTAGCAGCCCAGCCAAGTAGTCGCGCGGGCCCCAGCAAAACCACGGCACCCACCGCCACAGCAGCGGTCACGCCGACGGCCATAGGCCGCCTCGAGCCAAAGTGAATGAGCGCTGAAGGCGTCACTTTGGTACGCACAAAATTTTGCAAATAGTGTTGCGCTGAATCCAGAATCCGTAGCACCGTCGGATTCATCAAGCCATTTTTTTCGTCACTCGCGCGTGCGTCCTCCGCCATGTCCACGTGCGACTGCAAGCCAGCGCGAATGCTGTCGCGATAGGTGGTCAGCTCGAACGCAATGTCGTCAGGAGTACGAGCCGACGCAACCATACTTGACGTTACGACACTTGTTGAATCGTTGTTCATAGCAATTCCATGACCCACGCCGCATCCTTTTTGAGTTCGGAGGTCGTCCGTTCAAAAGGTGCCTTGCGCGATGTATTTGACGAGGCCACTATGTAAAGTACCGCGCCGATTATCGCGAGCAGCAGCGGTAAGCCAAACAGTGCATGCATGCGATACGGTGTATCCCAGGCTGAAACCATAATCGCCAGCAAAAAGAATACGAGAGAAATCGAGAAGGTAATGCCCGCCGCAGCGAGCATCATAACTTTGCGTTTCAAACGCGCCTTCTCGACCTTCGCTTCCGCGACGAATAATTCAAGATGCAACCTACTCATTCCGGCCAGATCACCGATAAGACCTTTTACATACGGTCTATCAGCGGTTAAGGCGCGCCATCCAAATTGCATCAGGTTCATCACGCTTGCTTTCTATAAATTCGACTCGGTTATCGTCTACGTGAATCGACTAGCGACGCGTAGCCATACATCCCAGCGCAAAGCCAATCGCCGCGCCAATACCCGCGCCGATTGCAACCGACTGCCAGGGTTTATCGTGCACATAGGTGTCAGTTGATTCAGCAACTTGCTGGACTTTTTCACGGCCCTTTTGCTGAATCGCGGTAGCAGATTCGGCAATGGTGCTCATGTAGCCTGACAGGCGCTCGGCGGCTGCCGCAAGCTCTGCTTTGCCGGACGTTTTTGCCGAATCCATTAACTGCTGAATGTCTGATTTCACGTTGCTGCTCATGGTGCTGGCGGTACCGCGAATCTCATTGGCGGCCGAGCTGACATCATTTTTTACGTCGTTGATGGTGCCAGCGGCTTTGTTACGCAATTGATCCAGCGTTGGGTTTTGTACGGTTGAATTCATGATGTTTCCTTTCGATTGGGGGATGAAACAAAAAGCTTTTGCCTGATTGAGCTTAAGCCGGTGCTATACAACAAGCGCTGTTTCACGCTCTGGCCTGCAAACGGATTACGATTTCTTGACGGTTAATTTATTGTCGACTTTCGTCACGCCTTTGACAGCGCCTGCGATTTTCTCGGCGCGCTCTCGTGCTGCTTCACTCGGCGTCAGACCGTTCAATACCACTGCGCCCATTTTTGTGTCGACATCAATTTTCAGCACACTCAAATCCGGATCTTTTAATAGATCTGCATTGATCGACGCGGTAATCGCGGCGTCCGACATCGCGTCACCTGCTTTAGCGGCTGTGTTGCTCGCGTCTACCGAAACGGACGACGCACCGCTCGCGATTGCAGCCCCGGCTTTGTCCATTTGTGCGCCGATTTTGTCGCCCGCAGCGGCAACACTCTCGTTCGTTTTGTCGATTGCCTTGTCAACCTTCTGGCCAACGGTTTCACCGGATTTCGTGGTCTTGTCACAGCCTGTGAGGGTGAGAACGATGGCAGAAATAACCGCCAGCATGATGATGCCAATGTAGTTAGATTTTGAGTCGACCATGATTATTCCTTTTCAATGTAAAGAAGTTTTTGTACAGCAAGGGAAGCTATGCTCGCGCAGTCATGTCGCCGGTGTTGACCGCGTCCACTGCATCGCAAACACTGGCTATCAAGGCATATTTTTCGCCGCGCCTTCAACTGAGGGAAATGTTCCCATAGACACCCCGCAGTCACTGTAAGCATGGTTTGTTTGCGCTTGTAGGCGCAGGCTTACGCACGCGCTTGCGTACACGCTTGCGCACACGCTTGCGCATACGCTTGCGCATACGCTTGTAATGGCAGGCGAATTCGACTCGCACTGTGTTGCGCTCTCTAATTTGCGCACCGTGCAAAGATCCGCCACCAATCTAGAAACAGAAAGTGCAGTGTAGATGGGCGTTACGGCACATTTTTGGCTGAAGAGCCTCGCAGATATTAGGGTTTGCCTGTCTAAAATGCAGCGCTACGACGCGCCGTCTATTTAGATCAACGGCTCAAACAACGCCTTCAAGTCATCCGCATTCAACGATTTTGTCGCACCCGCTTCACCGCTCAGAATGCCCGCGGCGAGGGCAGCCTTGCCTGCTTGCAGAGCGACAATTTTTTCTTCTACAGTACCGCGTGCGACGAGTTTGTAGACGAATACCGGTTTGGTTTGACCGATGCGATGCGCGCGGTCAGTCGCCTGATTTTCTACCGCAGGATTCCACCATGGATCGTAATGAATCACGGTGTCGGCGGCGGTGAGGGTTAATCCCGTGCCACCGGCTTTTAAGCTGATGAGAAAAAGTTTTATCTCGCCGCTTTGAAATTGCTGAACCGGTGTTTCCCGATCACGCGTTTCGCCGGTAAGTTTGACGTATTTTATTTTTCGTTCCACCAGTTCAGCTTCAATCAAGGCGAGCATGCTGGTGAATTGCGAGAACACCAAAATGGAGCGGCCTTCTTCCAGCAGCTCGTCCAGCATCTCCAACAGTAATTCGAGTTTGGCCGAAGGGGGCGGTTTTTTGCCAGCTGCGACCGCTGTTTTTACCAGCCGCGGATCGCAGCAAATTTGCCGCAACTTTAATAACGCATCCAAAACAATAATGTGGCTTTTCGCCAATCCGCGTGCGGCGATTTCGTCGCGCACCCGTTTGTCCATTGCCACACGCACGGTTTCGTATAGATCCGCTTGTGCGCCAGTAATGTCAACTTCGCGCGTGATTTCGGTTTTGGGTGGCAAGTCCTTCGCCACCTCTGCTTTGGTGCGGCGTAACAAAAATGGTTTAATCCGCCGCGCCAGAAAAGCGCGTCGTGCGTAGTCGCCTTCGCGCTCAATCGGTGTGCGATAGCGCTCGCGAAAGCCGCGCTCCTCGCCCAAAAAACCGGGCAGCAAAAAATTAAACAGCGACCACAATTCACCCAGATGATTTTCCAGCGGTGTGCCGGTTAAGCACAGGCGATGATTGGCGGTGAGTTCTGACGCGATCGCGGCGGCTTTGGTTTTCGCATTTTTGATGTTTTGCGCTTCATCCAAAATCACCAAATGCCATTTGTGTTTTTTCAGCTCAGCTTCATCCCGAGCCAATAGCGCATAAGTCGTCAATACCAAATCGGAATCGCCAATAGATTCAAAACGTTTCTTGCGATCAGCGCCGTGTGAAAGCAACACTTTCAAGGTCGGCGCAAATTTTGCAGCTTCTGATTTCCACACATTCATCATGCTCGTGGGTGCGACCACCAAGGCGGGGGCGCCCAATCTGCCGGCCGCTTTTTCAGTGAGAATATGCGCCAGCGTTTGTACCGTTTTACCCAGCCCCATGTCATCGGCCAGCACGCCGCCCAAATCGTGTGCGACTAAAAATTGCAGCCACGCGAGGCCATCTTGTTGATATGGTCGCAACACCGCGTTGAAATTATTCGGCGTAACTACTGGCGCGATGGAAGTGAACCCGGCCAGTTTTTCACCCAACGCGCGCAGCCGCTCACCGCCCATCCAGCGCAGTTTTAACGCATGCTCCAGATCCGCTAACCGTGCCGCATCCAGCGCGGGCAAGCGAAGCTTGTTCGTCGCGTTTTCCCCATCCCCGCGCATCGCGATTTCATATAGCACTGTGAGCATTGAGCGCACCCGCGCGAACGGCAGCGAGGCGCTGCGCCCGTCTGGTAGCGGCACCAATACCGGTGCGTCGTCGCCTTTGCGTGCGAGCGCATCCGCACTCCAGTCCGCCGGTGCGGCGCGAATAAGTTTGATCAAAATCGGGATCAGACTTAATCGCGCACCATCAACTTCAATACCGATTTCAACATTGAACCAATCCTTGGCGGAATCCTCAACTTCGCCGTACCAGTCGCCAACAACGGCTAAATTAAATCGAAACTGCTTGGTCATCTCGATCTGCCAGCCCGCCGCGCGCAATCGCGGTACGCTGGCCTGCACAAATTCAGTCCACGCAGCTTCCACGTCCTGACTGATTGGCACAAATGCGCCTTGCATATCGTGCGTCACGCCACGGGTCATCGCTTTTTCGACGACCTCAAACCCTGCTCCGCGCAGTTCACCACGCGACACTTTTTCCGCCTCGTGATTGCGCGCGACGCGAGTAATTTTTTCCTGATCGAATCGTGTGATGTCGTGCGGCTTTTTTCCGCTCACGCGTTCGCCGAGGTATTCGAACGACAGCCGCGCGGTATCAACATATGACGTTATCGATTTCCAGGATTGGCGGCCCCAGGTTTCGAGCTTGTGTGTATCAAGCACCAGCACCGGCGTTGGGCGGTAGTGCGGAATAAATGTTTCATCCACCGCGAGCGGCGGCGCGACAATTTTATGCAGGTTGCGGATCGTCATTTCGCGGGCAACGCGCTCCACCAATTGCGCAGGCAGGATCGGAGCCTGCGCCATCAGTGACGCGACGGCCGGGGTCGCATCCATTTGCAGCGGACCGCATTCGCCGCTGGACTCGTCAATGTACCAAGGCGGTGCGCTCGGAATGATCGCGCGTGCGGGCGGATCGACCTTGAGCTCAGCCACACTCGCGCCGTTCAGCAAATTGCGCCAGACAATTTCTGCGCGCCGGGTCGCACCTTCAATCAACGGCTTGCCCTCGACATGTTGAAAGTAACAGCGTCCCGTGGCGAGAATTTTTTTGAGCGTATCGCTATGCGTTTTGCCGTTGAAACTGAATTGATAACCATAATTAAGGCCGTCGTTCACCATCGTCAGCGCACGCAAAATTTCCTGATCAATTTCCAATACGAATTTCGCCGGGTTGCGAATGGCATCGGGATTGTTATAACGAGATATGCCACTAAAGGCACCGCTTTTGAGCACTCGCGCCGATTTCACTGAAAGCTCGATCGACTCACGCGCGTTTTTTTGGTTGGTGCTGATCGGTTGCGATTCAAATACATAAAACAGTCGCTGCGTGACGCCTTCCGGATATTCATCATGCTTTTGCAGCTGCGCTTGTTCGAGGCGGCTTAGCCACACATCGACTTCATACGGCAGCGGCGCTTCGCGCTGCACGGGCGGGGTTGGAATACGCAATCTATTTGCCTGATTAAGAACTGGCGTGGCGACGCTCGCCGATACCTCGTGCCGAACAGGCTTTTGTTCGCGGGTAATAGCGCGAATCACGGCCGCAACATGCTTGCAGTTGTGACCTACCGGGCAACTGCAGTCGCCCTCGACTTCAGGAAAATGGCTGCGTTCTGTGATCGCTATCACTTGCTCATAAACTTGGTTTTGCGAACCCAAGACTGTGCTGCGAATCCGTGCCGAAGTATCGCTACGCTCGACCCACTCAATCGATAGTACGCCGCCACTGTTATAGATCTCGGTGCCGCGCTCCCGGTAGCGCGAGTTAAAAAACTCTGTTGCGGCGGTCCATTGGATCTTCAAAATGCGTTCTCGAAAATTTGACGTAACGCCCATTATGGCGAAGATTTTTATGGTTTTGATTATTCCTTTTGGCTATTCTGTGTACCGCTCTGCGATAATTTCGTTTTGGAGAATAAAAAATGAGCAGAAAATATTTTGGGACGGACGGCATCCGGGGGCAGGTTGGTGTGTCGCCGATGACGGCGGATTTCGTGATGCGGCTCGGTTTCGCAGCCGGGCGGATTCTCGCCACGCAGACGCATACTTCGTTTGGGCCGCGGCCCGCAGTGCTGATTGGCAAAGACACGCGTATTTCTGGCTACATGCTCGAAAGCGCGCTCGAAGCCGGTTTCGCGGCGGCAGGTGTTGATGTGCTGCTGGTCGGGCCGATGCCCACGCCGGCGGTGGCCCACCTCACACGGGCGTTGCGGCTATCCGCAGGCGTGATGATTTCGGCGTCGCACAATCCGTTTGATGACAACGGGATTAAGTTTTTTTCCAGTACCGGCGCGAAGCTGCCGGATGAAGTCGAATTGGCCATCGAAGCAGAACTTGAGAAACCTTTTGTTTCGCTGACGTCCGCAGAGTTGGGCAAAGCACAACGCGTGTTTGATGCGCCCGGACGCTACCTCGAATTCTGTAAATCGACGTTCCCAAACGAGCTAGATTTGCGCGGCATGAAATTGGTGATTGATTGCGCGAACGGCGCAGCCTACGATATTGCCCCGCGCATTTTCCGCGAATTGGGTGCCGATGTAGTGGCGATTGGCAATCAACCCGATGGCATTAACATCAACGAAAAATGTGGCGCGACTCACACCGCCAGCATGCGCAGTGCGGTGCTGTCGAATGGTGCGGTGTTTGGCTTGGCACTCGATGGGGATGCAGATCGTTTGATGATGTGTGATGCCGACGGCACGTTGTTCGACGGCGATCAATTGTTGTATGCGGTCGTGAAAGACCGGCATGAGCGCGGCGTGCTAAAAGGCGGGGTCGTCGGCACGCTGATGACCAATTTCGCGCTTGAACAACGATTCGCGAAAATGAACATTCCGTTCGCACGCGCCAAAGTAGGGGATCGTTATGTGCTGGAAATGCTGCGCGAAAAAGCTTGGGAATGCGGCGGCGAAAACTCCGGCCATCTGCTGTGCCTCGATAAACATACGACAGGTGACGGCACCATTTCCGCGCTGCAAGTATTCGCCGCATTAAAGCGCAACAACACATCGCTTGCCGACTACACTGCTGAATTAAAAATGTTCCCGCAAATTTTAGTCAACGTGCGCACACAGGCGAAAGTCGATTGGACCACCAAGCCCACCGTGGTCGCCGCCGTCGCTGCCGCCGAGAAAACACTCGCAGGACGTGGTCGCGTACTGCTGCGCGCATCCGGCACCGAGCCGGTGATTCGCGTGATGGTGGAAGGTGAAGATCGTGCGGAGGTGGATGGACTGGCGAACGGGATTGCGGATTTGTTGAGGGCGTCGGTTTAGGCAAGCACATAAAGTGAGTGTGCCAAGCTCTAGCACTGCAGAGGCGTTTTGAGCATTTTTGCTTCGAAACGCTCGCCAAACATAGGGTTTTGTTATATTTTGCCGACGCCGACACGTTTACAATTTGCTGCCATCGCTCGAAGTGATCGCGTGTTTCCGCATTTTTTCCCACAAGGTTTTACGGCTGATGCCCAGTGTTGCTGCGGTGAGCGAGATTTTTCCAGCGTGACGCACAAGCTGACCAATCAAAAACGCGCGTTCTTGTTGCGCAATGAATGAATCGAGTTGCAGGCTGCCGCCTGCCGGGTTTGAGCTTATTTGATGCTCATTCTCAAATAAGTCCTGACGCGAAATAATATTGCTGTCGCACACCAGATGGGCACGTTCGATGCAGTGCTTCAGCTCCCGAATATTACCTGGCCAATCGTGCAGATAAAGTGCAGATTCTGATTCCGCCGCAAATATTTTTGCGGGCTCGCCACTTCGCTGATTGCAGTCGGCCAAAAATATTTTGGCAAGCGCACCGATTTCTTCACGGCGTTCGCGCAGCGACGGAATATTGAGGTGAAGCGCGCTAAGTCGATAGAAAAGATCCGCGCGAAATGCACCGCGCGAGATCTCGTCATCAACTTTGCGATTGGTCGCGGCGATTACACGACAACTCGCATTGATACTGGTTTCGCCACCGACGCGCGTAATACGCTTGTCCTCAATCACCCGTAACAGTTTTACCTGCAATGACGTGGGCAGATCGCCGATTTCATCCAAAAAAAGAATGCCATCTTCTGCTTGTTCAAACGCGCCGCGCCGGAGCTTAACAGCGCCGGTGAATGCGCCTCGTTCGTGGCCAAAAATTTCGGATTCGGCGACGGTTTCTGCTATTGCGCCGCAGTTGATGGCGAGGAACGGTTTGCGGCAACGCTTCTCATCCAACTCGTGAATGATGCGCGCGATATGCTCTTTGCCCACGCCCGATTCGCCAGTGAGTAGCAGGGAGCCGTCGCTACGCGCAAATTTTGGTAACAAGCCAGAAATTTTTGCCATCGCGGGGGATCGCGCCTGCGCCAGTTTTTCAAGCGCAGAGGCAGGCTGATTTATGCGCACATACATGCG
>JANMQR010000139.1:0-9103 GCA_031370625.1 Burkholderiales bacterium
GCCCTATCCGCAAAACGTGGCCGACGGCATCAAGGCGTGTGACGCGTGGTCTAAACCAATGGAGCCGTGGACTGCGCCGTATCGCTCTGCCGACGACAAGAGAGAGATCACCGGTGGCGCGCACGATGCAGGGGCTAAGACACTTCTGACCTACCCAGGCTCTGCGAATTTCAAACAAAACGTACCCGCCAATCAGACGCCGATGCAAGACATTGACGCAGTGATTGAGAATATTTTCAATCATCCGAATGTCGGCCCCTTCATTGGTGAATTACTCATTCAGCGTTTAGTCACCAGCAATCCGAGTGGTGCTTATGTGTCGCGGGTGGCCAATGCGTTTAACAATAACGGCGGCGGTGTGCGCGGCGATATGAAAGCAGTCATTCGCGCCATATTGCTTGATCCTGAAGCGCGAACGTCTCCTGGAAGTTTGCCGAATTCATTTGGTAAATTACGCGAGCCGGTGATCCGTTTCACGCAATTCCATCGCGCGTTTAACGGCAAGATGGTGAACGGCAATTATTCTTCACTGTATGACTTCTCCAGCTCTGATTCATTGGGGCAGAACTCGCTTCGTGCAGGCAGTGTTTTCAACTTCTATTCGCCCGAATTTGCGCCGACTGGACCAATTTCCAAAGCGGGTTTAGTTGGCCCTGAGTTCGGCATAACCAACAGCGCAACCATTTCCGGTTTCATGGACTTTAGCAAGTACGCCATCATCAATGGCTTCGGCCAGTATGAGAGCGATACGACCAAGTGGATTAAGCCAAATTACGATTTCTATATCGCACTGGCACCGAATCCGCCAGCCATGGTTGATCAACTTAATTCACTGCTGCTATCTGGGCAAATGAGTTCGCAGTTCCGTGCGAAATTAATCGAGGTCGCCACCAAGCTTACCGACAGCAACATCACCAACCAAAACTCGGATCGTTTCAAATTGGTGTTGTGGCTGATCCTGAACTCGCCTGAATACTCCATCCAAAAATAAGGAACGCGACATGAAAAAAATTGACCTTCATCTTGATCGTCGCGCTTTCGTAAAAGCGATGAGCGCAGCGGCAGCCACGCCCATGATGGGCGGCATCATGCAGGCTGCATATGCGGCTGGCCCGTTTACCGATTATCGCGCGACAGTTTGCCTATTTCTGTTCGGTGGTAACGATAGCCAGAATATGGTGATTCCGCTCGGCGGGGAATACCCAGCCTATGCGGCAGGGCGTGGCAATCTCGCGATTCCAGAAGCCAGCGCGCTGCCCATCAGCGCGGGTGTTTCTGGCCGCTCATTTGGTCTGCATCCTTCGATGCCGGGCTTGCAGGGAATTTTTAACACGGACAAAAAGCTCGCCATTATTTCCAACGTGGGCGTGTTGACTAATCCGACAACGATCGCGACCTACAACTCAAGAACGAATTTGCCGCCGCAACTTTTCTCACATTCGGATATGCAAAGCCACTGGCAATCCGGGCGGGCCGACGCGCCGCCGCTTTCGGGCTGGGGTGGACGATTGGCTGACTTGATCGAATCTGCCAACGGCAATAGCCAAGTCTCGGTATCGATCAGTGCTGCCGGGCAGAGCTTGCTGCAAAAAGGTGATCGCGTGGTTTCTTATGCGGTGTCTCCGTGGTCTGGGCCAAAGAGCACCATCGTCAAACGGTTGCGTTCCTGGCGCGACTGGGATAATTGGGCCGCTGATCGCCCGAATCCGCAGGCGGCTTTTGAGGGTCAGCTTACGATTGCACGAACAAATATTCTCGAAGATCAATGGGGCGATATGGCAACCAAAGCGTTGACAACCGGCGATTTCGTCAACGGCGTGCTCTATAATTTGGACCCAAGTGGCAATCCGATTAAAGATGCCGCAGGCATTGTGTCAGAGAAATTCCCGATTACACCCGCCCCGCCGTCGACCTTTGTCGCCTCGAATGGCACCACGCAAAACAACCGTCTGGCCGCAGAACTCCGCTCCGTCGCGAACATGATTGCAGCGCGCGATACGCTCGGCGTGAAACGGCAAATTTTCTACATTTCGATTGGTGGATTTGATAACCATGGCGATCAGCTCAAAGATTCCAACACCCCAGCGACCCCGACGCTGAGCGGTCTGCATTCTGATCTTTTGAAACAGGTGGATCAAGCGCTGACGTGGTTCTACAACTGGACAAAAGCGCAGGGCCTTGCGAATAACGTAACGACGTTTACCATGTCGGATTTTGGCAGAACGCTTACATCCAATGGCACGGGTAGCGATCACGGTTGGGGTGGTCATCATTTCGCACTGGGTGGAGCGGTCAGCGGCGGCGCAATTTATGGCGCGAGTGCGACGCAAATTTTCCCGGATGTCGCCTTGAAATCCAGCTTCGACGTGGGCCAAGGTCGCTTGTTGCCGTGGACATCCGTTGACGAATATGGTGCCACGTTCGCAAAATGGATGGGTGCGAGCACGACTGAGTTATCAGGAATATTTCCGAATCTGAGTCGCTTTACAGCACGTCCTACGGGGATGTCGTTCCTGGCTTAAATCGTTAACCAGGCAAAAAAACAAAAGGGGTTGACATGGCCCCTTTTTATTTTTTTGCCTGCACAGAGTAGTGTTTCAACTTTCGTCTCGGAGCGACATTTCCCGCCATGCCATGATGATCGTTTTGGCCTCTTCCCAAAACAATTGGCTGCGCTCGATGCCCACCGAAAGCGCCAACTCGTTTGTTACCGTTCGTGCGACGATTGCGAGATCACGCAGCGTTTTAGCCTCCAGAATATCTGCGCCAAGACGATCAATATCGGGCGATGGAATATTTTCCAGCCGCACCATTAACTGCATTTTGGCCGCAACGAGCGGAGGTAAATCCTGCGGTTTCTCCTTGTTCTTGGCGTAGGGCGTGGTGGCCTCGCCGACGCGCAAATCGCGGCCAGCGCCGCTTGGCGGCAACGCTTCAATCAGGCCAAGTCTCGCCAGTTCTTCAACTTGCGTTTCGAGCAGATTCGCCAAACTACCTGCGCGATCCAGGAGATCGCCCAATGTGGCCGAACCGTCAATCAAGAACAGTACTGCGCGCAACTTTGATGGAATATTTGGTGTGCGTTCGGCAATAGCCTGTACGCCCGCAGCGGTGCGTTGAAGTATTGTGTCGGTGGTGAGAAGTTTGTTAGCCATGATTAATTATTATTTTTAGTTGCTTCAGTTGGCAGTTGATACGGCGATATGATTATGTGGGTTATTTTCGGTGAACCCGCGGCTCACGCTACCGCTTCACCTGCGCCAACACAGTGCTGGTCCATGCAAGTCGTTCAATTAAGGTGAGCAGGAATTGCCGATTGAAGCGCAGTTGACAGCTATCCGAAAGCTGTAAAAGCTGCTCGTCCTGAATTCTTAAAAGCTGTACTTCAGACACCGCGATGATTGACGCCGTGCGCTTGGCATTTTCACCCGAAAGATAAGCCATCTCGCCAAAGCAGTCGCCTTCCTTGAGCACATTTAATAGCTTGTCGTCCTTCATGACCTTTACCTGGCCCGAGACAATGATGAAGAAGGCGTGGCCCACATCGCCTTCGAGCAGCAGGCTCTGTTCGCGCGACTGATGCTCCCACATCGCGCCGCGCAGCACCTCCCACAATTCAGCATCTTTGAAATCTTTAAAAAATTCAAGCTTGCGCAGCGCATTGAATTTCTCGGCAGAAGAAATTTCAAACGAATATTTTTCCAACTGTGGAAAAGTCTCCGCCAAGTCACGCGCCATCGCATACCAGCCGGGATAACGTTTTGCCGGATCTTTGTGCATCGCCGTTTCAACAATCTGCACCAGCTTTTCTGGCAGATCAGGGCGAATGCTGATAAGTGGCGTCGGCGGCTCATTCAGGATTTTATTGATCATCGCTACCGAGTTTGACGCCTGATACGGCAGGCGACCGGCCAGCAATTCGTACATCACCACGCCCAGTGAATAAATGTCGGTCTGTGCGGAGGGCGATTCTTCATTGATTTGTTCGGGCGCCATGTACGCGGGCGAACCCACAAAGCCATCAATTTGCGTGTGGGTCGAGTGCGAAATCTGTGCGGTGCCGAAATCAGAAATCTTGATGTCGTCGCGATCAGATAGCAAAATATTGGCCGACTTGATATCGCGATGAATCACGCCGTTTTGAAATGCGTAATCCATCGCCCGACATGCTTTGAAAATGATCAGTACCGCCTGGCGCACGGGCAGCAAATTGGTTTCGCTACAAAATTTCTTGAGCGAGCCGCCGCTCACGTATTCCATGATGATGTAGCGCGATTCGCCTTCAACTACCGCATCGAATACGCCGACAATATTCGGGTGCGATAACTTGCCGACCAGTGCTGCTTCGTTTAAAAAAAGTTTCTCAAACCTGCGCGCTTCCTCCTCGCCCGCGCTGTCGTCTTTTACCTGGACCTTGATCGCCACCTTGCGGTTATTGAACGTATCGTCAGCCAGATAAACAACCGCTGTTGCTCCTCGACCCAGTTCGGCAAGCGTTTCAAATTTTCCGATTTTTTGTGGTCGTGAAATCGAAGCTTGCGTCATGGAATATTTAAGGTAGGGTGATGAAGCCGCGGTAATAATCAAATGCAAAACGAATATTGGCTGCTTAACTTGGGGATCGAGAAGTCTTACAGTGATTACAAGTTTGCGCTGGCGCAGAATTCGATGTCACCATTCAGCGCCACTATTTTTTGAGTTAAAACAAACCTCTGAAGTGTATTCTAGCGCGAAATCCTTACCGGGTAGCGCCAATAACGTAGGTTGCAGACCGCGTTCCATCATTCTGGCGCTTCTGCTAGCGAAGGAGCAAGCAAGCGTTGTGCAACGCGCGTAAAGCCGTTCGAAGATATGTCGGTGACGATAAGCGCGGCGGCGGCGGTCGCGCCTTGGTAGTTGCTAAACATCGAGCGCGAATAAGCCGGGTCGTAGTGGTGTTCCAGCATTGACGCCACAAATTCGTCCCATTTACCTGTTGTCGCCAATGTTTTCCATTCCGTGATGCGCGCTTCAGAATGAAGCGATTTAATACAATCCAGTTTGAAAAAAAGTAAATCTGGGTTGGCGATCAAATGTGCATATTCCTCGCGCAGCAACTGTGCGCGCAGCGGTGGTGGTGTAACGACCTCAAAACAAGTGCCCTGGTGCATCGTCGTTATTAGCACTTCGGGAACGCGCAGCAATCCCACTTTGCGGCTTTCTGCTTCCACGTAAACGGGCAGTGCGACGTCGAATCGGGAAAGATCGAGCCAGATCCGACTATCAAACATTTTTTGTGACGGTTGCGCTTCGTCGGGTAAATCACCCAGCACCGAGCCTTTGTGCGCAGCGAGTCGCTCGAGATCAAGTACCTGTGCGCCTTGCGCAGTCAACGCATCCAGCAATCGGCTTTTGCCTGAACCGGTCCGGCCACAAATGACGCGGTAATTGAATCGAAGTGGCAGCGTTTCCAAATCTGCACGCACCTGTCCGCGCCATGCTTTGTAGCCACCTTCCAGCTGCACCGCATTCCAGCCGATTGTGCGCAAAATGTGCGTCATCGCGCCTGATCGCGTGCCGCCACGCCAGCAATAAATCAGCGGCTTCCACGCTTTTGGCTTGTCAGCAAAAAGTGTGTCGATATGGTTTGCGATATTGCGCGCAACAATGGCAGCCCCTAATTTCTTGGCGTCAAATGCGGAGGTCTGCTTGTATAGGGTGCCCACTTGGATGCGCTGTTCGTTATCCAGCACCGGGCAATTAATGGCGCCCGGCAAATGATCTTCAGCGAATTCGGCTGGACTGCGGGTGTCGATGATGGCATCAAATTTTTGTAATGCTTCAAACGTGATCGGCAGCGTCTGGATGCCCAGTTTGGGTGTTCTTGCTCTCTCCAAAATTTCCGGTTTTTCAGTCGCGACTTCGTTCATTTTTGTTTGGCCGTCGCGACAACCTCAGTCGTTTTCATTTTTAGTGCCTGTTCCACCGCGGGCATTACATTCTCAAGAATTTTTGGCTGCGCGGCCGCGACCGGATGGAGTCGATCCGGCTGAAACAACTCGAGTTTTTCAGCGATCCCGTCCAGCAAAAACGGTACCAATGGCAGCTTATATTGCTTGGCTAAAGCAGGAAAAACCGCGCTAAAACTCTTTGTGTAATCCAGCCCGTAGTTAGGCGGAATTTGTATGCCGACGATTACAGGACGCGCTTTAGCGGATCGCACTGCAGCGATAATCGCATCCAGATTCTTTCGTGTGTCTGCCACCGGCAAGCCGCGCAGCGCGTCATTCGCGCCCAGCGCAATCAGTACAATGGTCGGTTTTTGCCGCTGCAGATCGCCTTGAATACGATTGAGCCCGCCGCGGGTCGTCTCGCCGCTAATACTCGCGTTCACCACGGTCACGCCGCGAGGAGTCAACGCCGTGCTCATCAGAGCAACCCAGCCGTCTGCTGGATTCAGACCGTAAGCGGCTGAGAGGCTGTCGCCGAATACCATGATGCGCTCCGAGGTGGGCGCGATTTCTTTCGCCGCCGCCGGGAACGTTGCACCCACTGTGATCGTCAGAGTGGTAGTTGCAATCGTCGCTGCAACTATTGCTGCATTCCGGGAACAAACCAAAATACAGCGTGAAAACCAGTCGCCTACACTTGAAAAGATCGTTTTTCGCACCAAGTCCACGAGGTATCCTTTAAATTTTAAACTATAGCCAATTCAACTCGCGCACCATTTAACATGACAGGCCGGAAGATTTTTGCCAACATCCCACTTGTATGTGAGGCGTTGGACGAATAAAACAACGTGTAGCGCGCCTCTGACACCACTTCACTCTACAATCAAACGACCATGCCCGATTCAGCCTCAGCTAACATATTGTCAAAATCCGCCTCGCCATCCGCCACAACTTTCGGCAGCAACACGCCGTTGAGTCCAGCCGTGCCGATCATCGATGTCCAGCATCTCAGCAAACGAGTCACCACCGCCGATGGTCTACTGGTTATTGTGAATGACGCTCATTTTAGCGTGTCCCGGGGCGAGGCCGTCGCCGTGGTTGGGGCATCAGGTTCCGGGAAATCCACGTTGTTGGGTCTCATGGCCGGTTTGGACAACCCCAGCGAGGGTAAAGTTTTAATTAACGGCGAAGATTTATTTTCGCTGAATGAAGATGGTCGCGCCAAATTGCGCGGGCGCTTGGTCGGCTTCGTGTTTCAGTCATTCCAGCTATTGCCTTCGCTTACCGCGCTCGAGAATGTGATGTTGCCGTTGGAGCTGGCTGGTGTCGCGGATGCAGAATCACGTGCACAAGCGATACTCGCACGAGTTGGCCTTAGCGCGCGTGTGAAGCATTATCCGAAGCAGTTATCGGGCGGCGAACAGCAGCGTGTGGCGATTGCCAGAGCATTCGTATCCGAGCCGAAACTTTTATTTGCCGACGAGCCAACCGGTAATCTGGACGCGAAGACGGGCAGAGCGATGATTGAACTGCTGTTTGAATTAAACCGCGAACGCGGCACCACGCTCATTTTGGTCACGCATGATCTTGGCCTGGCGGCGCGCTGTAATCGCCGGTTGGTAATTGATGCGGGTGTAATTCAGCCCGAAGATGCGCCGCAAGAAATGGCGATGTAGGCGAAATAGAAACTCATATGAAAAAATTTTTGTTGGCTCTTCGTCTACTTCGCCGCAACGCCAAATCTGGCGAAGCGCGCGTATTGTTGGTGGCGCTTTTCATCGCGGTGGCCAGCGTCACCACTGTTTCTTTTTTTGCGGATCGCGTTGAATCAGCGCTCAACAATCAAGCCAATGAATTGATCGCCGCCGATGTGGTGGTGACGTCCGATAAACCGGTCGACGCACGGTTTTACGAAGAGGCCAAGCGCCTAAAGCTAACTGAGGCCGAAGCCACCACATTCCCCAGCATGGTCGCGGGCGATGAGGCGCGCGGGCAGGGCGTTAATTTGGCGGAAATCAAAGCCATCACGGCTGGTTTCCCATTGCGCGGAAAAATCAGAATTGCCGATGTGCAAGGCGGCGTTGATCGCGACGCGACTAACATTCCCGAGCCCGGCACGGTGTGGGTGCCAGACGTATTGCTTGCGCGCATCAACGCGCAAGTCGGAGATGAATTGAAAGTCGGCGCGATCAAATTAAAAATCGCTGCGCTGGTGGTTAAAGAGCCCGACAGCGTGCTCGACTACATGGGCATCGCGCCGCGCGTGATGTTGAATGCGAATGATCTGGCGGCCACCAAACTGGTGCAGATCGGCAGCCGCATCACGTATCGCTTGCTGCTCGCGGGTGATCGTAAAGCCGTCGAAGAGTTTTCAGCAACTTTCAAAGGAAAAATGAAGCGCGGTGAGCGCATCGAGAGCGTGCGCGATGCGCGCTCCGAAGTGCGTGTAGCGCTTGAGCGCGCGCAAAATTTTCTGGGACTTGCGGCATTGTTATCCGTGATTCTGGCGTCAGTAGCCGTGGCATTGGCGGCGCGCCGATACTCGCAGCGACAGCTCGATAGCGCGGCGATGATGCGCTGTCTCGGTGCCACGCAGGCAGATATTTTCTCACTCAATTTATGGCAATTTCTGGTACTCGGGTTAGGCGCTTGCATATTGGGGGCAGCAGCAGGATTTGTTTTTCAAACTGCCCTGGCCGCCATGCTTACTGGCTTCTTTACCGTGTCGCTGCCTGCACCAACAATTCTGCCCGCACTGCAGGGCTTGGCCATTGGCATGGTGCTGTTGTTGGGCTTCACGCTGCCGCCGTTATTGGCGCTGCGCAAAGTGCCCACGCTACGCGTGCTACGCCGCGATCTTGATCCATTCGATGCCGGTGCGACATTTGCCTATGTGTTGGGTTTTGCCACGCTTGCGGCGCTGATTATTTGGCGCGCAGGTGATGTGAAATTAGGTGCGATTGCCGTTGGCGGATTTGTTATCGCGCTTGGTATCGCGGGTTTGGCAGGTTGGTTGCTCATTCGCACAACGGCAAGCTTACGCGGTGCCACCTCAGGCTCATGGCGCTATGGCCTCGCCAATATGAAACGCCACGCTGGTGGTAGCCTCATCCAGATCATGGCGCTGGGGCTCGGCATTATGGCGATGTTGTTATTGACGCTAGTGCGAACCG
>JANMQR010000155.1:0-4417 GCA_031370625.1 Burkholderiales bacterium
CGCCAATGCTAGGGTTTAGAATTAAGACGGCTATTTAATCGCCTTCTCAAACGCCTCAATCATCGGCTGAATCTGGTCGCGTTTTAACTTCAACGCGGCGCGATTAACAATCAGACGACTTGAAATCGGCATAATTTCTTCCACCGCAATTAATTTATTTGCCTTCAGTGTATTGCCGGTTGAGACCACATCCACAATCGCATCGGCGAGGCCGGTTAATGGTGCCAACTCCATTGACCCGTAAAGCTTGATCAAATTAACGTGCATGCCTTTTTTCGCGAAATGTTCGCGCGCAATCTGCACGTATTTGGTCGCGACATTCAAACGCGCGCCGCTTTTTACGACGGCGGTGTAGTCAAAGCCCTCGCGCACGGCGACCATCATTTTGCATTTGCCGATTTGTAAATCTAGCGGCTGGTACAAGCCCATACAATCCGATTCAAGCAGCACATCTTTTCCCGCGACGCCCAGGTCTGCCGCGCCATATTGCACATAGGTCGGTACGTCGGATGCTCTGACGATCACCAGTTTTACATCGGCACGGTTGGTGTCGAGAATCAGTTTGCGGGACTTTTCAGGGTCGTCCAGCGGCGTGATGCCAGCCGCATTCAATAGCGGCAAAGTGTCATCAAAAATCCGTCCTTTGGACAAGGCGATGGTAATCATGCGGGCTACTAACTCGGGACGCGGGCTTGCCACTCCGCAGGTGTCAGTGTCTGCATGGACAGCGCGTGAATTTCCTCGCGCATGCGGTCGCCGAGCGCGCCATACACGACCTGGTGGCGTTGTACGCGTGATTTGCCCTCAAATGCGGCGCTGACGATGACCGCCTGAAAATGCGCACCGTCACCATCAATCGCGAGATGCACGCAATCCAGTTTGGCGCTTAAATAACCTTCAATTTGTTCGGGGGTAACCATAGTGTTCTCGATATCTATTGTCGTAACTTGTAACCTGATTTTAACAGCCAGATCGCGCCGGCCGATAAGCATGCAAATGCACCGAGTGCGACTGAAAACGACAGCCACACTGATACATCCGATTTGCCGAAAAATCCGAAGCGGAAACCGTCAATCATGTAAAAAAACGGGTTGAAATGCGACAGCGTTTGCCAAAAGCCGGGCAGCGAATGAATCGAATAAAACACGCCGGATAAAAATGTGAGCGGCATGATGATGAAATTCTGGAATGCCGCGATTTGGTCAAATTTATCCGCCCACAGCCCGGCAATGATCCCAAGTGCGGCCAACATGGCGCTGCCCAGAAACGCGAAAACCAGAATCCACGCAATGTTGTAAACCGGAATATGCGCCATAAAAATGCCAACCAAAAACACGCCGAGTCCGACCGCGAGACCGCGCACCGTGGCCGCGATCACATAGGCGAAATAAAAATTCCAGTGCGATAGCGGCGGCAGCAAAATAAACAAAATATTGCCGGTGATTTTGGATTGAATGAGCGAGGATGAGGTATTCGCAAACGCGTTTTGCAGCATTGTCATCATCGCCAAACCGGGAATCAAGAATTGCTCGTAGGTCACGCCGGGAAAGGCCGCGTTCGAGCCCGCCATCACGTGCGCAAAGATCAACAAATACAAGAGCGAGGTGAGCACCGGTGCGGCGACAGTCTGAAACGCGACTTTCCAGAAGCGCAAAATTTCTTTGCGCAACAACGTTTGAAAGCCGATCATTCCGCGACACCTTGATTCATTATTTTCACAAACACCGCTTCAAGTTCCGGCTCGGTTACTTCAAGGTTTGAAATCACTGCACCTGATTCGCGCAATTTTGCTAGGAGCGTTTCCACTTCGGTGTAATCGTGAATTTCGAATTGATGCCACGCGCCAACCTGTTTTGATCGAAATGCGACGAGCGCTGACGGCAATTCACTTTCCAATTTCACACGCAACACCCGTTCCGAAAACGCATTGAGCAAATGCTCGGTGGTATCCAGCGCGACGATTTTGCCCTGCTTCATCATCGCGATCCGCGAGCACAGTTGTTGTGCTTCTTCCAAATAGTGTGTGGTGAGCAAAATGGTGTGGCCTTGCGTATTAAGCTCGCGAATAAAACTCCACAAGGTTTGGCGCAATTCCACATCCACGCCTGCGGTCGGCTCATCGAGCACGATCACCGGCGGGCGGTGCACCAAGGCTTGGGCGACCAACACACGACGTTTCATGCCGCCGGAAAGCTGGCGCATATTTTTGTCGGCTTTATCGGTTAGCGAGAGTTTGGCGAGTAGCTCGTCAATCCACGCATCCAATGCTGCCGAACGCGCAATGCCAAAATAGCCTGCCTGAAAGCGCAGCGTTTCGCGCACTGAAAAAAACGGATCAAACACAATTTCTTGCGGCACAATGCCCAACGCCAAACGCGCTGCCTGATAGTCGCTCACCACATCGTGGCCCATCACGCGCAGCGTGCCCGCGTTGGCGCGCGTGAGACCGGCCAGGCACGAAATGAGGGTGGTTTTGCCGGCACCATTGGGCCCAAGCAATGCGAAAAATTCGCCTTCTTCAACGCGTAGCGAGACACCCGCAAGTGCCGGGAAAGAGGCGTAACGTTTTTCTACGCCTTGAACATCAATGGCGGCTATCATGACTTGGCGTTCGTTCTATTTCTAAGTTTTTTATATTTCGCTACCGTCCGCAAATTGGCTGCGAACGTTATGGTCACGCCATAGATAAATCGAGCTTGCCTATTAGTGCGGGACGGGCACCGCAGGCGTTTGTTTTTGCGTCGGACAATGAATCATTTCATCCACGCTGTACAACTCAGCGAGTGATGCAAGATTGGGCGGTAGATGTACGTAACGCAGTGGCTTGCCGATCCGCAGTGCTTCGCGCCGCCAATGCAGCAGCAGTGCCACGCCGGATGAGTCGACATCCGTTACCTCGGCGAAATCGATCACCAGCGCCTCTGGTAATTTGGGTTGCGCAACATACGCCTCGGTCTCGGCCAATAGGCGTGCCATGTTGGCGAGGTTCAGCGCTCCCGCCAACATGAGTGTTTCACCGACCACGGTGCTGGCGTGGTCGAAGTTCGCTAATGGCTGCTTATTTTTTGCTGGCATTCTTGGTATTTCGGTCCGTTAACGATTTAATCAAGCCATCGACGCCGTTGGCTTTAATTTCGGTGTTGAACGAGCTGCGATAGTTGGTTACCAGCGACACGCCGTCGATCAATACGTCATACACTTTCCAGCCGCTGGGTGTTTTTTCCATGCTGTAGTCGATGGGGATCGGTTGTCCACCGGATTGAATCACGGCTGTTTTCACCACCACTTCTGCGTCGGCTGCGGCTGCTTTCAACGGTTTTACATCAATCGTCTGATTGCGGTATTGCGACAGCGTAGATGAATAGGTGCGCAACAGCAGCGTGCGGAACTGATCCGTCAACGACGTTTTTTGCGCATCGGACGCGTCTTTCCAATTGCGGCCAACCGCTAATTGCGTCATGTGCGGGAAATTGAAATGCGGCAGGATTTTATCCTCAGCCAACTTTTCAATTTTCTTGATATCACCTGCCTGCAAATCTTTGTCCGACTTCAGCGCGGCCAAAACGTCATTCACATTTTTGCGGATAACTTCATCAGCCGCCTCTTGTGCATAGGCGTTGATGCCGGTAAGCGAGAAGGCGGCAGCCGCAGCAACGGCAACAAGGATTTTTCTAAACATGTTTTAAGCTTTCCTAAAAATGACTCAAACATCAAAAGTGATGTTGTTGGTAATAACGGGGTTAGGCAGGAAACGTTTACTTGAGAAGGATTGCAATACCGAGTGAAAAGCCAATGTTAGCGCTTGCTCTCAAGGCTGATCACTTTTTCTGCTCGCCTTCACTGGCCTTGCCAAACATGAACTGGCCAATCAGCCGTTCTAAGACCACCGCGGATTGAGTAAGTTTAATGGTGTCGTTAGCTGCAAGATTCTTTTCGTCGCCGCCTGCGTCGAAGCCGATAAACACTTCACCCAACAAGCCTGAGGTCAAAATGGATGCGGTCGTGTCTTTCGGAAACTGGTAACGCGTATCAAGCGCTAACGTCACAACGGCTTGAAACTTGTTGTTATCGAAATGAATATCTTGAACACGACCTACGGTCACGCCCGCACTTTTTACCGGTGCCTTCATCTTCAGGCCGCCAATATTCTCAAAGCGCGCTTCCACGTTATAGGTTTTGGTGGTGCGCTCGTCGCCGAAGCCGCCGACTTGCAGCCCTAAAAACAGCAATCCCAGAAAGCCTACGATCACAAAAAGTCCCACCCACAAGTCGTATGATTTTCGTTCCATTTTTTACTCTCTCTTCGATATCGCTAACGTGTTAAATTTTCTAGTAGCTTGTCGGACTTAAAGAATCGATGCGAAAAATGAGCTGGGCGAGGGCAAATTTTCACGCTTTTCAAGCCAATGGTTGTTCC
>JANMQR010000192.1:0-10274 GCA_031370625.1 Burkholderiales bacterium
AACACGGCGACTAAATATGTTGCAAGTCGATTCAGCGGACAGCCCCCTCTCCCTCAATACCTCTCCCGCGAGGGGAGAGGGAGGCATAGCCTCTCTCCCTTGACGGCGGCGTGGCCTCGGGCCAGAGAGAGGTTGGAGAGAGGGTGTTCGCCAAATAGTCGCCATATTTAATTGTCAGATAAATGGACAAATGAAATCACCCAAACGCATCATCATCAAAATCGGCTCCACGCTTATCACCAATCATGGTGCGGGGGTGGATCATGCTTTGATTCGCGAATGGGTGCGGCAAATTGCGGCGCTCGCGGTTGATGGTCATGAAGTTATTCTGGTATCGAGCGGCGCGATTGCGGAAGGTATGAAACGCCTCGGGTGGACGGTGCGCCCACATGAGGTGAATCGTCTGCAAGCCGCCGCTGCCATTGGCCAAATGGGGCTGGTGCAAGTTTACGAATCCGCGTTTCGCGAGCACGCGCTGGGCACCGCGCAGGTGCTGCTCACACATGATGATTTGGCGGATCGTAAGCGTTATCTAAATGCACGCTCCACATTAACAACGCTGCTTGAATTAAAAATAATTCCAATCATCAACGAAAACGATACCGTCGTCACGGACGAAATTAAATTCGGCGACAACGACACCCTTGCCGCGCTCGTGACCAATCTTATCGATGGCGACGAACTCATTATCCTCACCGATCAACAAGGTTTGTTTAGTGCCGATCCTCGCAGGGACCCCACCGCTACGCTCATCAGCGATGCTAAAGCAGGCGACGCTACGCTCGAAAAAATGGCCGGCGGCGCAGGCTCCAGCTTGGGCCGTGGTGGCATGTTGACGAAAGTTCTAGCCGCGAAAAAAGCCGCACTATCGGGGGCTTGCACGGTCATCGCGCATGGTCGCGAAGCGGACGTGCTGGTACGTCTCATGAATGGTGAAGCCATCGGCACGCGGCTCAGCACTGAATCATTATCGCTGCAGGCGAAAAAAACCTGGATGGCTGGCCACCTTAAAACCAGTGGCCGCCTGTTGCTTGACGCCGGTGCTGCGCGCGCACTGGTGCGCGATCACAAAAGCTTGTTGCCGGTCGGCGTGATTGGCGTAGAAGGCGTTTTTGAACGCGGTGAAGTCGTGAGTTGCGTAGCCCCCGACGACCGCGAAATCGCACGCGGCCTGGTGAATTATTCATCCGCTGAAGCGGCGCGAATAGCGAAAAAACCCTCCACTGAAATTGAACAAGAATTAGGCTACATCGCCGAAGCTGAGCTAATTCATCGCGACAATTTGGTTGTGCTTTCGTCGTAAATTGCGCGCCGTTCGTGCGGGCGTTGATTTCGGCTATGCTTTGCTTCCTCTTTGATTATCTTATCTGTCACTCAAACGAACCATGCCAAATCCTACTGCCCTGCCCGCGTGGAAAAAACTCACCGCAATCGTTGCGAAACCAGCCGCTGAATCCGCACTAAAACCAATTTATGCCGCCGGTTTATACGCCGAATTCTCGCGCCAATTAATTGATGCCGCCACCCGCGATGCGTTACTAGAGCTCGTTGATGAATCAGGTGTAGTCAAACAACGCGCGGCAATGTTCGCTGGCAGCGCTGTCAACGCAACCGAAAACCGCCCTGCCCTGCATGCGGCATTACGTGCAAACACAAATGCGCCGTTACCCGTGGCAGGCGTTGATGTGCGCTTGGCCATTCGCGCGCAACTTGATCGCATCAAAACATTTGGCGAAGCGATCCGGAGCGGAAAAATTCGCGGCGCGTCAGATCAAAAATTTGCCGACGTAGTCAATCTCGGCATTGGTGGCTCATTACTCGGACCCGAATTTATTTGCTCCGCGCTAACAAAATTCGCCAACGGCCCGTGCGTGCATTTTGTCTCAAACGTTGATGGCGCGCATCTCGAAGATACGCTTGCGAAACTAAATCCAGCGACGACACTCTTTACCGTCACCTCCAAAACTTTTACCACCGATGAAACACTCACCAACGCGCGCTCAGCAGCATCGTGGATTGTGAATCATCTGGGTGCGGAGGCGGTAGCAAAGCATTTTGTTGCCGTCACCGCCGCACCAAAATTAGCGATGGACAACGGCTATCCTGCAACGCATATTTTTGAATTCAATGATTGGGTGGGCGGACGATTCTCATTGTGGTCGAGCGTCGGGCTGCCGATTGCGCTGGCTTGCGGCTACGAGTGTTTTGCGCAGCTGCTCGCGGGTGCTAACGCGATGGATGAGCATTTCGTCAATGCGCCTACCGCTGAAAATTTACCGATGATGCTGGCACTGGTCGGCATATGGAATCGAAATTTTCAGCACATGACTTCACACGCCGTACTGCCGTATGCGCAACGGCTATCGATGTTACCAAGCCACTTGCAGCAACTGGAAATGGAATCGACCGGCAAGTCGGTTGATCTCGACGGCAATCGTATCGACTATCCGACCTGCTCGATTATTTTTGGGCAGGCAGGCACCAACGGGCAACATTCGTTTCATCAATTGCTGCATCAAGGCACCGACAAATCTTCCGTCGATATTTTGCTGGTCGCGCGGCCTGAAAGCGGCTTGAAAGAGCATCACGAAAAATTGATCGCCAACGGTATTGCGCAAGCGGATGCGTTTTGGCAGGGCAAATCATTCGAAGCAATTTTTGCGGAACTGGCCTCGAAAGTAGTCGATGAAAATGAGCGCCGAAAAATGGCGCAGCACCGCGTGCATCCCGGCGGCCGCCCGGTAACGATGATGGTGATGCCCACAGTCGACGCGTATCATCTGGGCGCGCTGGTTGCTCTGTATGAACACAAAGTTTTTGTGCAGGGTGTGATCTGGAATATCAATCCATTTGATCAGTGGGGCGTTGAGCTCGGTAAAAAAATTGCAGTAGCGCTGCTGCCCTCGTTAATGTCGGCTAGCAGCGCAGCGCCCGCGCATTTACAAACATTGCTGGCGCATCTGAAGCGCGCCGCAACGCCAAAATAAGTTCGCACCCACGCCAATGTCGCGCTTCGAGCAACTCATCAATGCCATTACGGATCCGGTTTTTGAGCTGGACACGGAGGGCAATATTGTTTATGCGACACCGGCGCTGGCCGCTTGGACAGGGCGCGAATTTTCGCCAACATCGCACTACCCGTTCGCGGTTATTCTTGGGCAGAAAGATCGTACGCGATTTAATCAGGCATTGAGACGCGTGGTGGATGGCAAGACGCTAAAAACCGCGATCCCGTTAGAGCTCAACGCAAAAGATGCGACGGCGTATGGCGCGGTGGAGCTCACGCTGATTGCTCTCCCGTCCGCAGCTGACATGAAATCTCGCGGCGCGGGAAGGAAGGCGATTAGCATTGCGGGCTATCTTCGCGATGGCCGCGCGGAAAAGAAAGCTGAAGCAGCGACCAATTTACAAAGCGCGCATTTGCTCGACCTTGTTGAAAATATTACCGACGCGTGCGTGGTTGAGACTGCCGATGGCTCGGTCGAAATGGTGAACGCAGCATTCTGTGAACTGTTTGCCATTGATGTCGCGCCGCAGTCGTGGGTGGCAACCTCGTGCGCCAGTTTGTTTGAACTGGCCTCAATGGTGGTGAATGACAATGCCGGCCCCATCTACACGCGGCAAAGCGATCAAGTGCAGTCAACGACAACAATAAAGCTGGGCAAGAAAAAAATCTCGCACACCATGCTGGCAATCATGCATGACGACAATGAACCGACAAGCGCGACCGGGTTTGCGGGTCGGTTGCATCTCTTCAAATTGATTGCCGACGTTGACCCGGATGCCCGCGCAGGTGGCGATTCGACAGGCCAAGGCGCGGCCACGTCGGCCACGAATTATGCAACGAGCCATGCGACGAGCCATGCAACGAGCCGCGTGCAACTTCAGTTTGTTGAACGCATTCGCGCAGATCTTGGTGCCACCATTGAAGCGGCGTTTGATGCGATTCATCACGCGGAGCAAGTTGAATTATCGGACCGCGCGCTGGAACAGTTCAGACGCGTTGAAGCTTCTGCCCACAGCGCTGTCACCGCGATCGCGGGGCTGGTTGATTTGGCTGACGACTACAGCGACCACATTACGCTGGAAACCGCCCCGTTCCGGCTGCGCGAAAGCACCGCAGGCTTACTCAATATCCTGGTGCCGCGCGCGGCGGAATTGGGTATCGCCATCTCGTTGCGTCTTGAGCAGGATGTGCCGGAAACACTTGTTGGTGACGGCACGCGCTTGATGATGGCGCTACGACACTTAATCGAACTCGGCTTTGAGAACGACAAGATTGATTCTGAATTACCGAAACGCACGGGCGCAAAAATTGCGCTCACCGTTCAGCCCGAATACACCGATAACAACATCATTCACTTGAGTTTTACTGTCGAGCACACAGCAGCCGACGCGCAGACCGATATCACTTCAATCACCACCATGCGTGGCATGCAGCTGGCGCTCGCGCGTCAAATCTCGCGGGCATTGTCGGCAACGACAAAAGACAGCGAAACCGGCACCAAAACCGGCTCGTCTGCTGAACCGCGTTCACGACAAGATATAGAAATTGTTCAAAAGCAAAATAGAATAAGTGCGGCTGCACCACACACCACATCGTATAAATTCACGGCACCCTTTCCATTCACTGCCGAAGAGGACTCTCCCACGCGCCCCGCATTCGTGACGCTCACCGGCATGCACGTGCTGCTGGTGAGCGCAGACCCGCATGAGCGCGCACGATTGGCCGAGCTGGTGCGCAACTGGCGCATGCTGCCTGCCGAAGCAGATGACGCCGCCATGGCGCTTCAGCTTCTGAATCGCATGGCCGAGGAAAAAAACGCCATTCCGCTGGTGATTACGTCCAATCAGCTGCCATTGCAGGACGGGTTTTTGCTCGCGTTTCGAATCAAGCAACATGCAAAACTAAAAAATACCAGCGTGATCATGCTGGCAAAAAATGGCCGCCCTGGCGACGCGATTCAGTGCCGTGAAAATGGCATCAGCGCGTATCTGCGCGACCCGATCAGTCCAGACCAATTAGTAGATGCAATCGGCGCAGTGATGGGCACCAAGGACGATGCGGAGGCCACGCAAACACTGATCACTCGTCATTCGTTGCGCGAAGCCAAGACCGGCACCGTGCTCTTGATTGATGCGCATCATGATCAGGCGACGCTGGCTGCCACGTTTCTCAAGCGCCGCGATTTTAGGGTCGTGGTTGTTGATAACGCGAAGGCGGCGGCAGAATTACTCTCGCAAGATATTTTTGATGTGATTATTGCCGACGCGATGACCGCAGGATTTGATTCCAAATTGAGCATCGCCCAGCAATTGCGCCTCAATTTTCCTGAAGGTGCCGACATGCCAATACTGCTGGCAATGAACGATTTTGCCAAGGTTGACGCAGCGGAATATCAGGGTGTTATTACCAAGCCGTACGAAAAAGCTGCGCTACTGGAGAAGGTGGCCAGCGTGATGATGGCGAAGACTACCGTTGCTAAATCTCGCCGCTCCAATGACCCGCGCTAGCGATTAAATCTTCGCATTGAGCAGCGCATCCGCAAGCTCAATAAATCCTTCGCCTGAGCGCGCAGCCGTAATGTAGGTGGGCCGATGCGGGAGTAACGATTCTGCAAAGTCGTTCACATTAGCAACGCCGACAGAGTGCTGAAAGTACGAAAACATTGGCGCGTCGTTCGGCGAATCACCAATGAAAACAAATTCGTTTTTACGCTCATCCAAATCGATATCAAAAACTTCCTGCATAAAAATTTTGGTCGTCGACAACTTATCGTAAGCGCCAAACCAGCCATTGACGTGAATGGAACTGATCTTGGCGGTCATGCCTGCGGCTTCCATTATTCGCTTGATGTGCACAATTTCTGCGCGAGGCAGCGGCGCAACATCTTCACAAAAATCAATCGCGATATCGGCTTCACGATAGGCCTGATCTGACGCTAGCGCGGTATCGGGAACTTCGCGCAATATTTTTTCAGCGATTGTCATGAGTCGTTTTTTTGTCGCGGCGCGTTCCAAATCAGTAGACAAAAATCGTTGCATCAGTTTTTTATTTGCCACGTCGTAGCGAAAAAAAAATGCGCCATTTTCGCCGACCACGCCATCCACCGGCCACATCCGCGCAATGTGATCGCACCATCCGGCGGGGCGACCCGTGATCGCCGCCACGATAAAACCCGCGCGCTTCAAACGCTCAAGTGCCGCATAGGCAGCCGCTGTTAGCTGGCCGTCTGTTGTGAGCGTATCGTCAATATCAAAAAGTAAAACACTAATACCAGCGCGGTCTTTCAGGCAAAACTGGCTCAAAGGGCTCATCAACGCTAGTGTTTGTTATTTTTTACCCATGATGCGACGAATCACATCAGCGATAAAACTGGCAGCACTATTACGTTCTGATTGATCCATATGCAAACCACATTTAGTACGACGCCACAAAATATCATCAGCGGTACGGGCCCATTCTTCGCGAATAAAAAATTCGATTTCGCGCTCGCACAAAAGATTCGCACCCTGACCAAAAGTCGTGCCGAGATCGCTCATTTTCGTAACGCCTTTTAAAACTTGCCCGACGCGGGAACCGTGGCGCATCATCAGGCGTTTTACAAAATCGACTGGCAGAACAGGATATTTTTCTATCACGGTCTGCATGGCTAAAGTCACGCTGTCGATATCACCGCCAGGCAGTGGCACTGCCGCCGTCCACTCGCTCTTCATCGCAGGATAAAACGGTTTTAATTCCTGCAAAGCATGTTCTGCGAGCCGTCGATAGGTCGTGATCTTGCCACCAAAAATCGACAGCAGCGGCAGTGCGCCATTATCGTGATCCACTTTCAACACATAGTCGCGCGTGATCTCGGAAGGATTATCCGAGCCGTCGTCGTACAAGGGCCTTACACCTGCATACGTCCAAACAATATCGCTCTCGAGTACTGGCTTGGCAACAAAACGATTTACAGCACGCAGCAAATACGCGGTCTCGGCGGCGGAAATTTTCGCGGCATCCGCAATTGCGCCCACCTCAATATCCGTGGTGCCGATCAAGCTGAATTTTTCTTCATACGGAATGATGAACACAACACGCTTGTCGTCATTTTGCAGAATGTACGCGTGCTGATAATCGTGAATGCGCGGCACGACGATGTGGCTGCCCTTCACCAGCTTCACGTTCGACGTGGTGGGCACACGCAGGGTGTCATCCAGCAAATGCTTTACCCACGGGCCTGCGGCGTTGACGATGCCTCTGGCGCGCACTTCGGTGGACGTACCTGAATCAACATCGCGCAGCGTGAGACGCCATTCGCCAGCTTTGCGTTTGCCCTCGATCAGGCGAGTGCGCACACGGATATCAGCCCTGCCTTCACGCGCGGCAATGGCATTCAGAACGGTTAGTCGCGCATCATCCACCTTAGCGTCGGAATAAAAAAAACCGCGCTTATGTGCGGGTGCTAAACCTGCGCTATAAACAGCATCAGGAAAGGCAACCGTTCGTGAACCCGGCAAGGAAATTTTTCCGCCGATGTGGTCATACATAAACAGGCCAATACGCACCATCCACGCGGGACGCATGTGCTGATCGTGCGGCAAAATAAATTCGAGCGGATGGATAATGTGCGGCGCGATTTTCAATAGAACTTCGCGCTCCTGCAAGGCCTCACGCACGAGACGAAATTCGTATTGCTCCAGATAGCGCAGGCCGCCGTGAATGAGTTTGGAGCTCCAGGAACTGGTCGCCGAGGCGAGATCATCTTGCTCAACCAGCAATACCCTCAAGCCGCGACCGGCTGCGTCACGAGCGATGCCACAGCCGTTGATGCCGCCGCCGATGATAGCGAGGTCGTAAACTGTCTCGCTAGCTTTTCCGCTAACTATCTCGCTCATAAAATTGTGTCTTGAAAACGATCCAGCCATAGTAGCGAAAATGCAGACTTGGTGTCGGTGATTTCGCCACGGCCCACCATTTCGACCGCATCCTTTAACTTCAACGTGAAGACTTCAAGAAACTCGCCGTGGTCGCGTTGATGGCCGCGAAATTCGAGTGAGCGCGCCACGTACAACTGAATTTTTTCATTCGAGTAACCGATGCCGGCATCGAGCGTGGCGGCATGTTTCCAGTTCGCCGCAACGTAGCCGGTCTCTTCCAATAATTCGCGCTGCGCGGTTTCAAAATGTGGCTCGCCTTCATCAATTTTGCCTGCGGGCAATTCAATAAAATGGCGGCGCGGCGGATAGCGATACTGGTGTTCGAATACCAGTGTTTCATCATCGACAAAGGCAGCGATGATCACCGCACCGGGATGCAACACGTATTCGCGATAAGACTCGGTGCCGTCCGGCAGACGGACACGGTCGGACTGAACTTTGATTAACTTGCCGGTGAGCAGGCGTTCGCTGTCGAGCGTGTGCTCGGTGAGGTCAGCAAATTCTAAGGACGATTTGGCCACACCGTCAGAATGATTTTTGAATGGCATTCAAGCATGCCGTCATCAACGCACCCGGCATCAGGCCGAGCACCAAAATCGCCAAGGCATTCACCGACAGCACTGCGCGCATTTCGACCGGCGCGACAATCGGCGAGGTATCGGTAGGCGCATCAAAATACATCACCTTCACAACGCGCAAATAGTAGAACGCGCCGATCACACTCATCAACACAGCGAACACGACCAGCCATGTGTAGCCTGCGTTAAGCGCGGCTTCGAGCACCGAAAGTTTGGCCCAGAAGCCGACGAAGATCGGAATGCCCGCCATCGAAAACATGACGAATAACATCAGCACCGCATAAAACGGCGAGCGCTGGTTTAACCCTTTGAGGTCATCGATATTTTCGGCTTCAAATCCATCGCGTGACAGCAGCAAAATAATGCCGAACGCGGCGAGTGTGGTGAGCACATAAGTCACGATATAAAACATGCTTGATGCGTAACCATTCTTGGTGCCCGCAAAAATACCGAGCAGCAAAAATCCCATATGCGAAATCGTGGAATAGGCCAGCATGCGTTTCAAATTGGTTTGCGAAATCGCGACAATATTGCCAATCGCCATCGACAGAACCGCCAATATCACCAGCATGCCTTGCCAATCCTGTACCGCGCCGCCGAGCGCATCCGCGAGAATGCGCATGATGAAACCGAACGCGGCAATCTTGGGTGCGGACGCAACAAATAATGTGATAGCCGTTGGCGCGCCTTCGTATACATCCGGAATCCACATGTGGAACGGCACTGCGCCGAGTTTGAACGCCAAGCCTGCGACGATGAAGACGATGCCGAAGGTGAGCAACGGATCATTGGCGCGACTGCCCGCCACCACAGCGGCAACACGGCTGACATCAAGCGAACCGGTTGCGCCATACACCATCGAAATTCCATAGAGCAACAAGCCTGATGCAAGCGCGCCGAGAATAAAATACTTCATCGCCGCTTCAGTTGATTTTGCGGAGTCGCGATTTAACGCCACCAGCGCATAGCTTGATAGCGCGAGCAATTCAAGCCCCAAATACAGGGTGACAAAATGATTGGCGGAAACCATCACCATCATGCCGAGCGTACCGAACAAGATCAGGCAAATAAATTCGCCGCTGAATAATTTACGTGCGGCAAGATAGGCGCGGCTATAAATAATCGTGATCGCCACCGCCAACAGCAGCGACACTTTTAATAATGTCGCCATCGCGTCAACCACGAACATATTGGTAAACGCGTATTGAATAGGGGTTGCGTTGTTTTCGGCAATCACGGAGCCTGTCGCGGCAGGCATCGCGACGTAAATCACCAACCCTGCCGTAATCGCGAGCGTGACAATCGCCGACATCATCAAGCGGCCTTCCTGCTTTTCTTTTACCCAGAAAAGATGCGCAACCATAATCACGCAAATCAATGCGAGCAATGCGGCTTCCGGAGCGGCAAGGCCGATGTTGAATGAGGCTAAATTTATTTGTGCGGGATTCATGATTTCAGTTTCATTTCAGCTTGCCGACGGCGACGTGTTTGATCAACGCGTCAACACTCACGTGCATCACATCTGTAAACGGTTTCGGATAAATGCCCATCGCCAAGACCAGCACGGCGAGAATCGTCAAGAGCAGCATTTCGCGTGAATTGATGTCGGTAAGCGCCTTCACATCATCATTAGCCACCGCGCCGAAAATCACGCGCTTGACCATCCACAGCGTGTAAGCCGCGCCTAAAATCAACGTGGTCGCCGCCGCAAATGCAATCCAGAAATTGATTTTCATCGCGGCCAATATCACCAAAAATTCGCCGATGAATCCT
>JANMQR010000207.1:0-18786 GCA_031370625.1 Burkholderiales bacterium
TAAAAAAAAAAAAAAAAAAAACACCCCCCCCTCCGGGGTGTTTAACCCACTTTCTATAAAACCCCCGCCCCAGCATTAGCGTCACAAAATTAAATCGCAGATCAGTTTGAACGACACCTGATATTGAAACCTCACTTCAATACGGCTTCGCCACCGCAAGTTTCACCGGTACTTCAATGGTCTCCAGCCCTTCGAAAAGCGTAGCCTCAAGTTTTCCGGCGGAGATGGGCGAGCCAAAATTCCAGTTCATGTTAACCAGCACCCGCTCGCCACCGCTCCTGCCGTACGAGCTGCATTCGCCCTTCACTTTGGTTCCATCTGCTTTGATGAGCTTTAGCTCAGCAACTTGGCCGAGCTGATCGCCGCCGCTCAGCGTGACGGAATTGGCTTCAACTGCCGTGATGGTGGTTTCGCCCAAACCTAATTCAATTTTCGCACCCACTTTCGGCTCAAAATTCGCTACTTTTTGCACCATGCGTTTGGCAACCGATACTTTGACCGTTCCGGCGAACGTCACGCCTGAGACCGGCTTATCCGGCAGTCGCGAGACGCTGAATGATACGAGTGAATATTTTCTGTCTTCACTGGTTTTACGAAAGGATGGCGATTTCGCGGAACCTAAATCAGCGCTCGTTTTGTCGAGCAATATCGCTGTGGCCTTCACCGATGAATCGCTGCTGGAATAGAAAGATGCGTCGGCAATGATGCGATCTTTGAATGAGAAAACCGCGTGAACCTCCACTTTTTCCTGCTCACTAAAACTTCCGAAGGGCACCAGATTTTTATCGCGGCTGGGCGGCGCTTCCAGAAACGTAGCGCCGGTTACTTTGATCGTGACAGGCGGCTGTTGTGCTGAAACTGTTGTTGCGAAAAAGAGTGCAAACCCAAGATGCGGCCATTTGATTTTCATTTTATCCCTGATGATTTGTTGGACTGGCGATACGCGGTGTCGCTTTTGGTGCGACTAAACCTTACCCGCGTTTCGTTTCACGCACGAATCTTACGCATCAGCTCATCAGAAGTCTATTGCAGCGGACATCAAACAGCCGTACAGAGTTTACGAGCGCAATGTGCACGCCCAGCTTGCCGTTTGAGCATTTTTTGCTTCAGTTGCCGCGCTGCATAATGGTATTACAATCTCAACCAAGCGTAAAACTACATCTCAACAATCAACCCCTGATCAGGTGCCACACGCCCTTCGCATACGTCCACATACACCGCTGCCAAGCCATTGAGTCCGTCCAACTTTTCAAAATGCAGTGAGCCAAGACTTTTCACTGCGGTGTCTATCAAAAACACGGACGTGCGTTTCGCAAGCTCATCTGGGCCCCAATCTTTCATGCGCATTTGGATGTGGCCGGGGGCGAAGAAGAATTCGCTGCGTTCGGCCGTCGTGCCTGCACCGGGCTGGATTTCATCCCAGTGGGTGAGGCCGACTTTGATGCAGCGTTTCATGTTGTCGCCGAGGTGTACGTGCAGTCGCGCGAGCACGTCGCCGTTGCCGGACATATCGACGATCACGGTTGGGATGCTGGCGTCGATGTCAGCTAGTTCATCGTACGTTGTGGCTTGTTTATAAAGTTTGAGTTGATTGACGAAACCGAGATTGCGCGCGGAGGTAAGCGCCACAACCGGCGGTGCGGATGCGTCAGCCGCGAGTGCATGGCCTAAGCCAATACTGGTTTTGCTGGACGCGCTCAAGATCACGATTTGCTTCGCGTCGAACCAATTTTTTTCTTTCAGCAAATCCCACAAACAAAACGACGTCATGTGCAGCGGCCAGAACAACATGCGCGCGTTGTCCATACGGCGGTCATAGCTGGGCTCGGCATTAACGCGCGTGTAGTTGTTGTAACCGGGTGGCAGCTTAGCGCGATGTGCGGACGCATCGAGCATGCGCTGCTCCGTTACGCGCGCGGGGGTCATGGTCAAAAATGCGGCGGGTGGAAAGTAGCCGAACAAGCGATCACCAACCGGCATATCCGGCGCTTTTGACGCGACAACATCAGCAAAACCCCAGACCGGGATAATACCCCACCCAGTATCTGCATTCGATGGCGGGAAAAACTGCCAGTAGCCGAGCTTGTCGCCGAGTACGGCGTAGGTGATGTTGTTTGCCGTGAAAGCGAAACAATCAACCTTGACCAAGATTTCACCATCGCCAATTGATGGCGCTACGGTTTCAACCACCCGATTTGTGGCGAAATTATCTTTGCGAATTTGAAATTCAGACACTTTGTTTCTCCTTTGCAATTTGCGCCATAAACTTCTACAAATTCATAAACGCAGGCATGGCCTTGCTGCGCATACGTGTGACGATCTCGCGCTTCACCGTGTCACTCTCCGCCACATTGCGAATCAGTTTGCTGACCGCATCGAGCCGATTTTCCACCAGCCATTTACCGATGCCTGCATCCTGCGCCCATGTTTGCTGATTCAGCATTAACGCTGCCATCATCCGAATCCAATCGGTGTCGTGATTGGGCAGCGGCACGACGCCACAAATCTGGTTTTTCTTGGCCTCGCCTTCGTAACTTGCCTCAATGTGCGCAATAAACGCCGCGCTGAAAACCGGCTGATACGAGCGCACTGTTTGCGGCGTGATGACATCCCCCGCAAAGATCGGTTTCATTTCCATATTGCTGATCGCACTTGCCGAGCAATCAATATGCAGATGATTCGGGCTCGTCGGAATGCTACCGCCTTCAAGCATGATCTGGTCACGCTCCAGACTCTTCACGCGGCCCATGCGCACAACATGCTTGATGCGCCGTAGCGCCTGCAACTCCGCCTCACTCACGGTGGCACCGTGAAACATTTTCGGCCGCACGTTGCGATCAATGCGCAGCAACACGCCCGCCGCTTCAAGGCGATCAAACAAATCGGTGATGGATATGGCCGCAGCAGCCGCCTCAAATTGTGCGGCTAGGGCACCAACGGTATTGCCAAAAAACTCTTCAGTCGCTTGTGTGTTCTTGCGATCCAGCAGCCACGCATCGCGCGGCATGATCCACTGAATTTTGTCGGGATCAACCTTGTGTTCCAACAGCCACAAACACGCGTCAATACCGGTCTTGCCGCCACCAATCACGACATAACCCGCTGGCGGCTTGGCCACGCGCGGCAGATTATTCAGCGCCATAAATTGCGCCTCCGGCGCGATGCTGAAGCTGGGCGTGTGCGTGGAGGGCACGGTGGTTTTCAGATACGTCGCATCGACGAATTTATTGAACTTCACCTGATGAACTTCTCCAGTCAAGAGCGACACGAATTTGCCATCGCCCTGATACTCACACATCGGAAAATACTGTACGCGCCCAGTGGGCAGAAAATTGTGGCGCATCACTTCGTCAAAATATGCGCACACCTCAGCACCCGTGGCGAGGTCGTTCAGCCCTTTGTTCAGACCCACTTCGTCTTTGCGGCCTTTGCTGAGTTCGAGCGAGTTGACGCCGTAGTAAGCGGATGGCTGATGCAGCGTAACAAACGGATACGCCACATTCCAATGGCCACCGGGTTTCTGGTGTTTGTCGATCATGACGATGGTAGCGTCGGATTCCGTCAGCATCGTATCGGCAAACGCCATACCCACCGCGCCGCTGCCAACGATCAGATAATCGGCTTCAATTTTTGTTTCACTCATATTGCTGGCTCCAAGATTTCCAAAGGATGATCTTATATAACACTGTTATGCACACTTTATATAACAACGTTATGGCAAGTCAAGTATAATTTTCGTATGGACGACCCCAAGACGAAGATTCTCAAAGCATCATCCGCGCTTTTCCTCAAAGGAGGTGTTCGCGCGCTGAGTGTGCGCGCGATCGCCGATCATGCTGGCATCTCGACCATCGGCATCTACAGCCACTTTCAGGGCAAGCAAGGCATTCTCGATGCGCTCTATATCGAGGGCTTTCAGCGCGTATCAAAGGCGATGGATGTCATCAAGCCCGGTTCAGACCCAAAGGCCGCCGTATTGCACGCCTGCCGGAATTATCTCGACTGTGCAGAAAAATTCGAAGCACACTACCTGCTCATCTTCGGTCATCCCGATGACGACTATCAACCCTCACCGGAGGCGCGCAACGTGGCCGCCGCCGCTTTCAACGATTTAACTCACCTGGCTGCCGCATTACTGCCCGCTGCCACCACGCCTGCGCAGCGACAGGACGCCGCAATACAGCTATGGTCGGTGATTCATGGCTTCGTGTGCTTAAAGCAGCACACCATCGCGAAGGCGGTCAATATGCGGTACTGGAAAGCACGTGCGTTGACGACGCTCGAAGTCGTCGTCGATGCGATTCAGCGTAAAGGAAATACCGCATCACACAAAGGTTTGGTCAAGCGTTCTCGATCACGAACCGCAAAATGAATTACAAAGTGCGCATTCAGCTTGCCGTTTGAGCACTTTTTGCTTCAAACAGCTCGCCCCTGCTTGCGTTTCATTCGCCGATATCAGCCGGTTTTACGCAGCTCACCAGTTTCCCCAAGTAATCACGAAACAGCGGATTCGCCGTTAATCCGTGGAGGCTTGCTCCCTCGGTCAGTCGCCCTTTGTGCACGAAGATGAAGCGATCACAGATCTCATCGAGTAACTCCACGTGATACGGTTCATTCGGATGCAGGCATAAAAAAACGAGCCTGCCATCGCTCTTGAGCTTGCGGAAAAAATCCAGCATGAATCCGATGTAGCCATCTTGGGTGTTGAATTGCGGTTCATCGAAGAGGTGAATCGCGGTTTGCGGCGAGGCGGCGGTGTCGAGCATAAACTCCGGCACGCGACGCTTGAATGAGCGCACTTGGTATGACTGGTGATAGTGCATCGCAAGGCGCGTGCGCTCACCGTATTTGACGCGGTGGATATCTTGTCCCGCGCAAAGCACGCGGCCCGAAGTTGGCTGGTTGCTGCCGGTGATGAGCTCAAACAGCGTGGTTTTTCCGGAGCCGTTCGGCCCCATGACACCGATGATAGCCGGGCCATCCACGGCAAAATCTGCCTCCAGCGAAAACGTTTGCTCGCGCTTCAACAAACCACGTGTGTAAACTTTTTGTAATTGCTCAACTTTTAGCATCGCTTCCCACATCATTTTCACACCCCCAACAAACGCGATCTGAGCGCCGCATCTTCACGCAACAATTGCGCCTGCCCCTCAAATGCAATTTTGCCGCGATCAAGAACATAAGCGCGATCTGCCACCGCCAACGCACTTTCGACGTTTTGTTCCACCAACAATACCGCGACACCTTCATCGCGCAATTTGCTGATGACCCGCATCACGTCTTGCACCACTTTCGGGGCCAGCCCCTGGCTGGGCTCATCCATCAATACCAGCCCAGGTGAGCCCAGCAGAACCCGCGAAATCGCCACCATCTGCATCTCGCCACCGGAAAGATTTTCACACTCGCGCTTCATCAGATATTCCAGCGCCGAGAACACACCAAAACATTCGGCCAGACTCCAGGTACGAAAGCGTGTTTTTTTCTTGGCAATGGCCAGATTACGCGCGACCGTCAAGGTGGGGAACACGCGCCGGTCATCGGGCACCCAGCCGATACCCGCACTCGCAATGTGGTGGGTGGCGGCTTGCGTAATATTTTTTCCATCAAACTGGATCGCACCATCGCGCGGTTGGGTCAATCCTAGAATGGATCGCAGCGTCGTAGTTTTGCCTGCGCCGTTTGCGCCCAGCAAGGCCACCACTTCGCCTGCCTGCACATTGAGCGAGACACCAAACAACGCCTGCGTCTCGCCGTAATAAGTGTGGATGCCGTTCACTTCTAGCATGTGAGTTGTCCCAGATTGGAGCGCTGCACCCATGCGTTTTCACGCAACTCAGATGGCGTACCGCGCGCGATCACCTGCCCCCAATGCACCACCGAAATGCGATCCGCGAGCCGGAAAAGAAAGCGCATATCGTGCTCGATGATGACAAGCGTCAGATGGCGTTTTAGCTCACTCACCAGATCAGCCACTCGCGCAATACCTTCCACGCCCAGCCCTGCCGTGGGCTCATCAAGAAACAGCAACACGGGATCAGCCGCAAGTGCCACCGCGATTTCCAGCGCGCGCCGGTCGCCGTAAGAAAGGCTTTTCGCGCGCACTGACGCCTTGCTGCCCAGCCCCACCCGCGCCAGAATGGTGGCGGCATGCTCATACGCATCACCGGTACTCATCGCATCGCGCCACATGCTGTACCCACGGGCCCGCAGGCTGCGTGCGGCGACGGCAACGTTTTCAAGGGCTGAGAAATCATCAAACAAATTCATCAACTGAAAAGATCGCGCGATGCCGTGTCGCGCAATCGCCCGTGGCGAGCAACCGGTAATGTTTTCACCACGCAGCATGACGCTGCCACCGTCGGGACGATAGCGACCTGTCAGCACATTAAAACAGGTGGTTTTGCCGGCACCGTTTGGGCCCATGATGCCGTGCACCTGACCCTCGGCAACTTCAAACGTCACGTCCTGCAAGACCAGACGATCACCAAAACGCTTGGCGAGTTGCTGGGCGGAAAATAGCGTCGTCATATAGAGCGCTCCGCTACTGGGGCCGTTTGCGCGGCAACAATATCGGCACGCTTCGCGCGCCAGCTTTGCCACATGCCCGCAATACCTTCGGGCTTGAAAATAACCATGGTCATAAAGGCGAGCCCGTACCAGAGAAGCCAGGTCTCGGTATAAGCGCCGAGCAAATCGCGCGCCAGGATAAAGAATGCAGCACCAATCAGCGGCCCCCAAAAGCTCACCAACCCGCCACCGATCAGCACCATCATCACCACGTATCCCGAATTTTGCAGACTCATTACGTTTGGGTACGCCGACTGCTGCGCCATGGCAAATAACGCGCCAGCCAGCCCGGCCACGGCGGTGGAAAGCACGAACGCCAGAAATTTATACATCCATACGTTATGGCCAACGAACGCCGCGCGGGTTTCGTTTTGCTTGACCGCTTGCAGCACTCTGCCGAAGGGTGAATAACTTAATCGCCACAAAAATATCACCACCAGAATCAGCAGCGCAAAGGTGAAGTAGTAGAGCGCGTTGTTGCCTTTGAGTGACAACTCAAACAGCCCAAAATCAACTGGCGGACGCGCGATATTGAGCAGGCCATCCTCACCGCCGGTAACGCTGTGCCATTTCATTGAAATAAACCAGAATACCTGGCCGAAAGCGATGGTCAGGAGCGCGTAGTAAATACCGCGCCGATGAGAAATAAACGCCGCCACCAACGCACCCGCAGTTGCCGTAATCGCCACCGCACCAAACAGGGCGAGCCATAAACCCGCACCGAACTTTAGCTGCAACAAGCCGAAGCCGTACGCGCCTACGCCCAGAAACGCGCCATGCCCGAACGATGGCAGACCGGCCTGACCCAACAGCAAGTTGTAGCCGAGCGCGAACATCATCCAGATCATGATCTCAAGCGCCAAATAGGGATATAGGCCGACCCGATTAATCCACAAGGGTGCCGTGGCCAACACCAGCAGCCCAATCCAGACCCCCGGTCGCGTAAACAATCGATTTTCTGTGTGCTTCTTCATGCGCCTCGGTCCATTTTTAGCCTCCTTCACGTATCGACAATTAGAAATATACGTTCTTGTCTTGCAATAATCAAGAATGTTTGTTCTAATACTTTCAAATCCATTCAAATTAGCCTGATAACTATTTTTCGCGCGCCAGAAGAAACAATATGACAATCATCGATTTCGATACCCTGAAAAATGAAATCACCAAGCAGTACCCTGCGTTAAGCCGACAGCTTCAGGAGATCGCCCGTTATACCTTGGACAGCCCGCAGGAAGTGGCGCTCGATACCGTTGCGATTGCGGCAACTAAGGCTGGTGTTCAGCCGTCCGCCATGGTGCGCTTTGCGCAGGCGCTGGGGTTCGGTGGCTATTCCGAAATGCAGCAGATTTTCCGCGACCAGCTGGTCCAGCGCTCCTCCAGCTATCGTGATCGTATTGAGCGGCTGCGCCCGCATCAAAAGAAAAATTCGCCCTCTGCCGTGTTGCGCGAGTTCGTCACTGAATCAATTGACAACCTCACCCATTTGGGCGAACACATCACATCGCAGCGCCTTGAAGATGCAACCACGTTATTGTCTGGCACCACGCGAATCCATGTGCTCGCGCAACGCCGCGCATTTCCGGTCGCCTGCTATTTGTCCTATGCGCTGGCGCAGCTGGAAATGCCTGTTTCCCTTTTGGACGGGGTGGGCGGCATGGTGCGTGAGCAGGCTCGCGGCATCCGCAAAGGCGATGTATTAATCGCCATCAGCTTTCGAAACTATTCGCCTGACGTTATTGCGCTGGCAGCAGAATGCAAAAAACGCGGCGTCGATGTCGTCGTGATCACCGATAGCGTGGTGAGTCCGCTGCAGCCCTACGCGACTGTCGCTTTCGATCTTGGCGATCACAGCGACCAGCCGTTTCGCTCGTTGGTGGAACCGATGTGTTTGGCGCAGTCGCTCGTCGTGATTCTCGGTTATCACCTTGCCAAAAAACAGGCACCTGGGCGCATTGAAAAACCCGGCAAGAATCCGGCGAAGCGCAACGCGAAGGGAGCAAAAAAATGAGCCGTCCGCTCGATCTGATATGTGTGGGTCGCGCAGCGGTTGATCTTTACGGCGAACAGTTCGGTTGTCCTCTCGAAGATGTTTCAACATTCGCCAAGTACCTTGGCGGCTCGCCTGCCAACACCGCTGTTGGAGTGTCACGGCTGGGGCTCAAGGCTGCCATGCTGTCACGCGTTGGCGACGAGCAAATGGGCCGCTTTGTGCGCACACAGCTTGCGCGCGAAGGTGTGGATGTCACCCATGTTTCGACTGACCCGCGACGCCTTACCGCTCTGGTATTTCTTGCCGTTAAAGATCGCGATAATTTTCCGCATATTTTCTATCGCGAACAATGCGCGGATATGGCGTTGGCGGAAGGCCATGTCGCGCCTGACTTTATCGCGTCCGCCGCCGGCCTCTTGGTTTCCGGCACCTTGCTTTCGCAGGACACCACGCGGCGCGCGTGCCATCGCGCGGTCGCCTTGGCAGAGGCCGCAGGTACGCGCGTGATCCTTGACATCGATTATCGTCCGGTACTGTGGGGGCTTGCCGGTGCCGCGCACGGCGAATCGCGATTTGTCTCCAGTGCGGAAGTAACAGCTCAATTCTCTGCCTTGCTTCCTGCGTGCTCGCTTATCGTCGGCACCGAAGAGGAAATTCGAATCGCAGGTGGTGCACAAAACACACTTCTTGCACTCAACAATATTCGCCAGCAATCGAAAGCGCTGATCGTACTCAAGCGCGGTGCAGATGGCTGCGTCGCCTTTCCGGACCTCATTCCGGCAAAAATCGAAGACGGCATCTTGAGCAAAGGCTTCGCGGTGGAAGTCTTCAACGTGCTTGGCGCAGGCGATGCTTTCATGGCAGGTTTTCTTTCAGGCTGGCTACGCGATCAAAGCATTGCGGATTGTTGCCGTATTGCCAACGCCTGTGGCGCAATTGTCGTCTCGCGCCATGGCTGTTCACCCGCTATGGCAACGACAATTGAGCTCAAGCACTTCCTCGAACACGGTAGCGCCACCCCGCGCCTGCGCGACGATATTGAGCTGGCGCATCTGCATCGCACCACCACCCGCAAAGGCACGGCAGCACGCCTGAAAATACTCGCCTTCGATCACCGCACGCAGCTTGAGCACATCGCCACCGAGAACGGCGCGGGTCACGAAAAAATCCCGGCGTTCAAAGCGCTGGTGGCAAAAGCCTTTTTGGCCGTAAGCGAGGGGCGTAACGATACCGGCGTGCTGCTTGATGATCGCTACGGCGAAGATGTATTGCCACTGCTTACCTCGCGAGGAGCCTGGATCGCCCGCCCGGTGGAATTGCCCGGATCGATGCCTGTTGAATTCGAGACGGGGGGCAATATAGGACTTCGGCTGCGCACGTGGCCAGCGGCACATATTGTCAAGTGTTTGGTGTTCTATGATCCCGATGACAATGACGAACTTAAAGCGCTGCAGATCGCGCGCATTCGCGAATTGGCCGAGGCCTGTCACGACACGGCGCATGAGTTGTTGCTGGAAATTATCCCACCCGATATAGCCAATATCGTCGGCAATAACGAAGAGCACGTCCTGTTGCGCGTGCTCACCGAAATCTATGACGCCGACATTCGCCCAGACTGGTGGAAACTGCCACCGTCAGCTGATGCCGAGGTGTGGCGCGCTTTGGGCGCGCTCGTTGAATCCCGCGATCCACATTGCAACGGCATGCTCGTGCTCGGCATGGAATCAGCCCCCACGGCACTTGAAGCAAGCTTTGCCGCCGCCGCCGGTGAGCCTCGGTGTCGAGGCTTTGCAGTAGGCCGCACCATCTTTGCCAAACCGGCAGCCGCTTGGTTTTCAGGCCAGGCCTCGGACGCGGAAGTGGTTGCACAAATTACATCCGGTTATCGCCAGCTTATCGCCCTTTGGGATCGAGCAGAGCTTGCCAGCAAAGCACGGCCCCCTTCCACGCATTCTGTCAACGGAGTAATCTCATGAGCAACCCTCGCATCGGTTTTATCGGCATTGGCATGATGGGCCACGGCATGGTCAAAAACCTGCTCACGAAAGGCTTCGCCGTGACGCTCAAAGCCAACCGGGATCGGTCACGGCTGGGCGACCTAATTGCGGCTGGCGCAACGGAGGCAAAGTCGAATGCAGACGTGGCTCGGACGGCCGATGTTGTAATCATTTGCGTGACCGGTTCCCCGCAAGTCGAAGACATTGTATTCGGAGCAGAAGGCCTGCTGACAGTCGCGCATGAAGGCCTCGTCATCATCGACACGTCGACCGCTGAGCCGGAATCTACAACCCGCGTTCGCAATGCGCTAGCAGCCAAAGGTGCAATCTTCATTGATGCTCCGCTGGCGCGCACTCCCAAAGAAGCTGAGGAGGAAAGGCTAAACACGATGGTTGGCGCGGATGACGCCAATTTTGAAAAGATCAAACCCGTGCTGGCCGCTTTTTGCGAAAACATCTTTCATGTTGGCCCGCCGGGTCACGGCCACGTATTAAAACTGGTCAACAATTTTCTCGCCCTATCAATTGCCGCAAGCACGGCTGAAGCGTTTGCAGCAATCGCGCGATCAGGCGTATCACTGGAGAAGTTTCATCAAGTCATCTCCGCAGGCGGAGTGAACTCGGGTGTGTACAAGATGATTGCCGAGAACGCGGTCAAGGGCGATTTCACCGGGATGAAATTTTCCATTGCCAACGCCCGCAAAGACCTCCGGTATTACACACACATGACCGAAACTTTACCGATAGTCAGCTTCATGGGCGAAGCGGTACATCAAACATTTGTCCACGCTGTCACCCAAGGCTTCGCAGACAAACTAATACCTTCACTTATTGAAGTGCAGGAGAAAACAAACGGCTTTCAGATCGTGAAACGCTGATGACGCTGTGCACCGCTGCCAAACCAAAAAACCGGAAGGAGAAACCACCATGTCTGACGAAAAAAATGTTTTCTTGCATCAGGAAAAACAATCGTTGATCGCATTACCCAAACGGCGCAGCTTGATGCAGGCAATCGCATTGGGTGCTGGAGCCGGGAGCTTTTACGGGCCGTGGAAGACCCATCACGCATGGGCTCAAGCTGCGACGAAGAAGCCGCTGGTGGTAGGCCTCACCATGGATGCGAGCGGCCAGTACGCGGCGAGCGGCATGGAAGAGCGGCTCGGCGCGATGCTGGCCATCAAGGAGTTCAATGAAAAAGGTGGCGTACTCGGCCGCCCTATCGAAGCTTTGCACATGGACACTGAAACAACACCTGCGACCGGCTCACGCGTGGCCGAGCGGATGATCACTCGCAACGAGGCGGCATTTTTAGTCGGCGCAATTCACTCAGGCGTCGCTAACGCGATCTCCCAAGTGGCGCAAAAATACGGCTGTATTTTTCTGAACAGCAACTCAAGCTCGCCAACAGAAGCAGGCAAGGACTGCCATCGGGTGAAATTCGTTTGGGACGGTAACGGTAGCAATTTTGCCCATGCGATTGTTAAAAACGCGATGAAAGTGAATGGCAAAAATTGGTTGCTCATGACCAACGATTATGTGTGGGGCCACAACACGGCCAAAGCAACGCGCGCGATCATCGAAGCCAATGGCGGCAAGGTGATTGAAGAATTACTGGTGCCGCAGAACACGCGCGACTTCAGTGCCTACCTGCTGAAAATCCAGCAGCTGAAACCAAACGCGATTGCGACTGCGGTCGGTGGCGATGACATTAAGGTGCTGCGCAAGCAGGTGGTGCAGCTAAAGATGAACAAATCATTTGCGTGGATCAACAACCAGCAGGACTGGCCCGATGTATACGGCCTGGGGCCTGAAGAGATCTTTGGTGTATTCGGCACCAACTGGTACTACCGACTTGACCTGCCGGGTGCGAAAGAATTCGTTGCGGCCTACCAAAAGGCCTACCCCGGCGTACAAATCAAAGTGCCGGGCAATGTTTATTACAACGGCTATATGGCCACGCGCGAACTCTTGCGCGCGGCCGAACGTGCAGGCTCAACCAACAACATAAAAGTCATCAAGGAACTGGAGAATTTAAAGGTGCCCGCGCGTGATCGTATGCAGCATTACGACGCCTATATGAACCCTGCAACCCATCAGATGCAGCAAACCATTTATATGGCGACCTACAACGACACGCCGTCTGAAAAGGACGATATTTTCAAGATACTCGCGCAGGTCGAACCCAAAGAAGTAGAAGACCGCGATGCGCCTGGCGCGTGCAAGCTGGAGTCGTACGACGCAACACCCACTTACGAGCAATAAATACAATGGGGGGACACCATGGATATGTCGCTTGAAGCTGGTAAAACAAAATCAACACCTGCAATTGTTAGCATTCCCGGCCGCCGCCGTGTCATTACGGCCGCCGCTGCAAGCGTCGCATTTTTCGGTCCGTGGAAGATAAATCACGCGTGGGCACAATCACGCAAGAAGAAACCAATACTGATCGGCCTTACCACTGACGCCACGGGACAATATGGCGCCAGTGGCGAAGACGAGCGGCGCGGCATGTTGATGGCGATTCGCGAATTCAATGATCGCGGTGGCGTGCTGGGCCGGAAGATCGAAACCATTCATGTCGATACCGAAACCACTCCGGCGAGCGGGACGCGAGCCGCCGAAGAGCTCATCACGAAAAACGAATGTGCATTTTTGCTGGGCGGCGTGCATTCGGGTGTGGCAAACGCGATTTCGCAGGTCGCGCAAAAATACGGGTGCATTTATTTCAACACCAACTCCAGTTCACCAACGGAAGCCGGTAAAGATTGCCATCGCGTCAAGTTTGTGTGGGATGGCAACGGCTTCAACTTCTCTGCCGCCGTCGTCAAAGGCGCGTTAACGGGCTATGGTCGTGAATGGGTATTGCTCACCCACGACTATGTGTGGGGGCACAGCACCGCCAAAGGCATTCGCGAGATTGTTGAAGCCAATGGCGGCAAGATCGTGGAAGAATTGCTGATCCCACAAAACACCACCGATTTTCAAAGCTATTTTCAAAAACTCGAGAAGATCAAACCAAGGGTCGTCGCGACCGCCATTGGCGGCGACGATCTCAAACTAATGCGTCAGCAAGCCATCAAGGCGGGCCTGGACAAAAGCTTTGCGTGGATCAATAACCAGCAGGATTGGCCGGATGTGTACGGACTTCAGGCCAACTCACTATTCGGCATCTTTGGCACCAACTGGTACTGGAAACTTAATTTGCCGGGCGTGCCAGAATTTATCAAGCGCTATCAGGAAGCCAATCCAGACTATCGGATCAAGGTGCCGGGAAATGTTTCCTACAATGGCTACATGGCGACCCGTGAACTGCTGCGCGCCGTAAAGCGCGCGGGCACCACCAACAACATCAAAGTCATCAAAGAACTGGAAAATTTGAAAGTCTCCGCGAAAGATCGCATGCAACATTTCGACGCATATATGAATCCAAAAACACACCAGATGCAGCAGACGATTTATATGGCAACTCGAAACGCATACCCAGCTGAAATGGACGACATCTATCGAATCCTGGGTCGCCTGCGTCCTGACGAAGTCGAGGATCCGAACGCATCGGGATCATGCAAGCTGGAGTCGTATGCAGATACGCCTACATATGAACGCTAAACAGCGGATGACATAGCGCATGGATTTCATCGCAAATCTACTGCCCCACCTGCTCAACGGCCTCTCACTGGGTCTGTTGTTCGCATTGATCGCACTCGGCTTTATGCTCATCGTCGGCGTGATGGAAGTGATCAATCTCGCGCACGGATCTTTGTTTGCGCTGGGCGCCTATATCGCGTTGTTCATCATGGCGCCGCACATTGGGCCACTGGGTAGCGCGTTCGCGTGGTATGGCGAGTTGCCCGTCGGCACACGTTACGCAATCGCACTTTTCCTGGCACCGGCGCTGGTGGGAATTTTCGGCATATTGCTTGAACTGGCGATGCGCAGAACCTACGGTAAGGATCCCTTGTACGGCTTGCTCCTCACCTTCGGCGCAGCATTGGTTATTGAAGAAATGATTCGCCTTGTGTGGGGCTCACGCGAGCGCACGCTGGATGTTCCCGAAGCAATTTCGGGAGCCGTCATGATTGGCGATCTCATCTACGCTCGCTATCGTTTTTTTGCCTGCGGCTTCGCCGTAATAATGATCTTGGCGCTGTGGCTATTCATTGAGAAAACAAAATACGGCGCGATCATCAAGGCGGGCGCACACGACAGCGAGATGGTGCGCGCGCTTGGTTACAACTTGTCGCGATTGCGCATGTGGGTGTTTGCATTGGGCACGGCGCTCGCCGCGATCGCCGGTATCGTGATGGCACCGATTTGGGGTATACGGCCTCACGTGGGCGTGGATGCGGTAGTACCGGCATTTCTCATTATCGTATTGGGCGGTGTTGGCAGTTTCTGGGGCGCGGTGGTGGCTGGGCTATTGGTTGGGCTGGTGGTCGGACTCACCGGCGCGTATGCTTCAGAATGGTCACTGATGTCGATGTATCTGCTGTTCATCGCGGTCGTGACATTCCGTGCACGCGGCATGTTTGGCAAAAAAAGCGTACTGGATACCTGATGGTTTGCGTTTTCCGAAAAGGCTTTGTTTGAACTCACTGAACGGGAAAACCGCGCTTGTGACCGGTGCCGCAGGCACAATGGGGCTGGCCGCTGTTCGAGTCCTGCTGGAAGATGGTGCACGCGTGGCAGTGGTCGATCTCGATGAGAGTCGCATGCACCACGCGGCGCGAAGTCTCGGTGGCGAGATCATGTTTGTTGAAGCGGACATCCGCAGCGCTGATGCGGTGAATATCGCGCACAGACTTATTACCGAAAAATTCGGCACGATCGACATTCTCGTCAACAATGCCGGCATCCTCTCCAATAATAAGGTGGAAGCCACCACTGACGAGGAGTGGCGTAAGGTCATGAGCGTCAATCTCGATGGTGCTTTTTACTGGTCGCGCGCGGTTCTTTCGGAGCTGAAGTCGCGTCGATGGGGTCGCATCATTAATGTCTCTTCGCTGGCCGCAAAAACCGGCGGCCTCACCGCAGGAACGGCGTACGCCGTCTCAAAAGGCGCGATGAGTGCCCTGACGTTTTCGCTTGCCCGCGAAAGCGCTGCGTTTGGTGTCACCGTAAATGGCATCGCGCCCGCCTATGTAAAAACACCCATGGTCACCGAAGGGCTGACTGAAGCCCAGCGTCTGGCCTTGCTCGCGACGATTCCTGTCGGGAGATTTTGCGAGCCTGAGGAGTTCGCTCACGTGGTGCGGTTCCTCGCCTCACCACTCGCAGGATTTATTACCGGTGAGATTATCGACATCAACGGCGGATTGTTGATGGACTAATGATGGAGCCCGTCACACCAATCGCCGACTTCAGTAGAGAGCTCAACGGACTATTCAACTTGCACGGCAAAGTTGCGTTCGTCCCCGGTGGCTACGGCGGCATCGGCGAGGCCATTTGCTGGGGATTGGCGCTTCATGGCGCGCACGTGGTAGTCGGCGGTCGCAGTGTGGACAAGGCAAAGTCGCTCGCTGCGCAAATGATCGCGCAAGGACTTCATGCCAGCGCTGTTGCAATCGATGCACATTCCACTGCCGGCATTCGCGCCGCCGTAGACACGGCCGCGGCGCACAACGGTGAGATCAATATTCTCGTCAACTGCATCGGCATACAACGCGAGGAAAAACTGCTTGATGTGACCGAGGTAGCCTTCGACGAAGTCGTGCAGGTCAATCTCAAATCTGCGATGTTTCTCGCACAGGCTGTCGCCAAACATCAAATCGCAGCCAAGCGCGGCGGCAAACACATCCACTTGCTCTCCGTGCGCGCGCAACTCGGCCTTCGAGATCGCGGCTACTCAGCCTATTGCGCCACCAAAGGCGCGCTGGTGATGTTGATAAAGCAGCATGCCGTTGAGCTCGCGCGCGACAACATTCAGGTGAATGGTATCGCACCCACCGTAGTGGCGACTGAAATGGCAAGGCATTGGCTCGAGAACGATACTACACGGCGCCAGATTGTTGAGCGCATCCCGCTGGGGCGCGTGGCGACGCCAGCTGACGTGGTCGGTGCGGCATTGTTTTTCGCTTCCGCGGCATCCGACTTTGTCACCGGCCAAACCCTCTATCTTGATGGTGGCATTACCGCAAGTCAGTAACGCGTTATCGACAATGATCGTTCTTTGGTCGCACGCTTAAACGAATGCATGCCTCGCGCCGACGCGAGGCATGCCGCCCTCAGGCAAAGGCCCGGCGAGTTACCTCACAATAACAATGCACATGCTGACGCCGCTGTTGTTCAATGGCCCCAGTGAAACCGTGCCGGCACCGATTCGCTTCTTGAATACGCTATACGATCTGCTGACGCCACCTTCGGAAGTGGTAAGGTCCGTGCCAGTGTCAACCCAGCCGGCATCGACCCAGGACGGAAGTGCCGCACGGTTATCAAACGCAATGTAGACATCGGATGCAGCGATCAGCGAGAATGTGACAAGCGGATTTCCCACATACGTCTTTGACGAATTGGCACCACGAATCCAATTGCCGCCAACGAGCGCGGTTGGCAGGCTGCTGAAGGTGAATGCACGGTCGCCATAGACCGTGTTGCCGTTCTGCAAATTACTTTGTACTGACCAGTTGTTCGCGTTGGCAGCGTCCGCAATCTGGAGGTTCGCGATATTTCCGACCGGGGGTGACATCGGGCCGCAGCCGCCCACGCGCGCACCACCCCAATCCGCGTGGTCATAGCCTTGCCCATCACCCGCATCAGTTACCACCAAACGCAGTTCATTTTTGTTGGCGACACTGACGTTAACGGTCTTGCGAATGTCGCCACCTCGCGTGATGCCGCTGTCGTAAGCTTTGACACCGTCCAGGAAAACTTGAAACACAACCGAACCGTTGTTACCGACTTCGCCGTCGACGCCAAGATCGGCGACAAAACTGCCACTGCAAGCGCGGTTTAAGCTAAAAACCAGATCAGAAGGCGCGTGCACCCCCAAGCCACGCATATATGTCACGCCAGATAGCGTAATCGCGCGACCATCGGCAGCACCTTGTTCACCATTGCTGCGATTGACCTCGAACGGTCCCCATCCATTGGCTGGCATACCAAGCAAGGTCAGCGCACTGGCGGCCGTCTTCGGGAAGATGTCACGCGTGACTGTATTGGTTGCGCCGGATGAATCTTTGACGGTAAGCGTAATACGCAGCCACATGTTGGCCTCGCTCGCCTCAAAATCAGGCACTGTAAATTGGCCGCCCGTGATCCCCGATATTGGTGTGACAAATGAGTGCGCATGCCCATCGTGCTGAAAATCGACCTTCCACGTAAATGCCCCCGGCGTGAGATTTCCATCTTCGGGATCTGTGCCTGTGCCGGAATAGCTGATCACATCACCGGTCGCGAAGCCAAGCGTCGCCGATGGTGTGTCAATGCGCGCGGTAGGCGAGCGGTTAGTCGTTACGGTTAGCGTCGCTTCAGTTGAGGTCACGCCGCCGAATGAATTACTCACCACTGCACGAAACCGGGCACCGCTGTCTGCGACAGCGGTCGTGCCGAGCGTGTAGCTGCCGCCGGTGGCACCGCCAATATTGGCACCGTTGCGTTGCCATTGGAATGCGGTGGCACCATCCGCTGCTACGCTAAACGTCACCGGATCACCAACATACACCGTGCGGCTCTGCGGGTTCTGCGTAATGTTGGGTGCCTGGCTACCGGTGTAGCTGATTTTGCCAATCGTACCGGCGCCGGGAGCAGGCGTACCCGTTCCCTGGTTGCGCGCTAAATAATAGAGGCTACCTGACGCAGATATCGCGATATTGGTTGGATTAGCGATACCTGATGCGAACGAACTGATGGTCGCAGGCGCTGCCGGATCGAGATATGTAATCGTGCCATTACAGAAGTCTGAAAAGAGGAATTTCCCCGTGTACGTGGCAGGAAATTGCGCGGTCGTCGGGTTGTAAAATGCCGTGCCGGTAATGGCGCAGCCCACGCTGTGCGGATAGGCATAAAGTGGATTCAAGTAGTTGGCGTTGCTGCCGCTGCCTTCGACGGCGGGCCAGCCATAGTTGCCGCCGGCTTGACCTTTATTGATTTCCTCCCAACTCCCTTGACCGACATCACCGACCAACATCAGCCCAGTGCCAGGTTGAATATCGAGAACAAACGGGTTGCGGAAGCCCAGCATGTAGCCCGCTTTGTACGCGCCCGCTGTATTAAAAAACGGATTGTCCGCGGGCACGG
>JANMQR010000215.1:0-3780 GCA_031370625.1 Burkholderiales bacterium
TTCGGATTCTCCAAAATCGCCATCGTCAGCCTCGTGATGCAGACGAGCTTGTCAGCTTCATCACTGATACGAATTTCCCACACATGCGTGGTTTTGCCGCGATGAATCGGCTTTGCCACACCAATCACCCAGCCGCTTTTCACGCCGCGAAGATGATTCGCGTTAATGTCGAGGCCAACCGCGCTGTGTGTTTTTGGATTGATGCAAAAGTACGCACCATAGCTTCCCAACGTTTCCGCCAGTGCGACCGACGCACCGCCGTGCAACAAACCAAACGGCTGATGGGTGCGATGGTCTACCGGCATTCTCGCTTTCACATAATCGTCGCCGATATCGAGAAATTCAATTCCGAGATGCGAAAGCATAGTGGGCGAGGGGCGGTTTAGTTCTGCCAGCGTGGGGCGATGTAACCAAATTGCACTCATGCGCAACTAAGCTCCGCCGAATGCGTTGAGTCCTGTTTGTGCGCGCCCAAGAATGAGCGCATGCACATCATGCGTACCTTCATAGGTGTTAACGGCTTCCAGATTCATCGAATGACGAATCACGTGATATTCATCTGCAATGCCATTGCCGCCGTGCATATCGCGCGCCATGCGGGCAATGTCGAGCGCCTTGCCGCAATTGTTGCGCTTCATCAGCGAAATCATTTCCGGCGTGGCACGACCTTCGTCCATCAATCGGCCGAGACGCAAAGCACCTTGCAAACCCAGCGTGATTTCGGTTTGCATGTCCGCCAATTTTTTCTGGATCAGTTGCGTGGCCGCGAGCGGCTTGCCAAACATGATTCGATCCAGCGTGTATTGGCGCGATGCCATCCAGCAAAATTCCGCCGCGCCCATCGCGCCCCAGCTGATGCCGTAGCGTGCTTTATTGAGACATCCGAACGGGCCTTTCAAGCCCCTCACATTCGGCAATAAATTTTCATCGGGCACAAACACTTGATCCATTACGATTTCGCCGGTGATCGATGCGCGCAGCGAAAATTTGCCCTCAATTTTTGGCGCGGATAAACCCTTCATGCCTTTTTCCAGCACGAAGCCGCGAATTTCATCCGCATCATCTTTCGCCCAGACAATAAACACATCGGCAATCGGCGAATTAGTAATCCACATTTTTGCGCCATGCATGATGTAGCCGCCATCGACTTTTTTCGCGCGCGTAATCATCGATGATGGGTCCGAGCCTGCGCCGGGCTCGGTCAAACCAAAGCAGCCAACCAGCTCACCTGTGGCCAATTTCGGCAGCCAGCGCTCGCGCTGCGCTTCAGTTCCATAAGCGTAAATCGGATGCATCACCAGTGATGATTGCACACTCATCGCCGAGCGATAACCGGAATCCACCCGCTCCACTTCACGCGCCACCAGGCCGTAACAAACATGGTTCACACCCGCACAGCCGTAGCCATCAATGGTGGAGCCGAGCAAACCTAACGCGCCCATTTCATTCATGATCTCGCGATCAAATTTTTCCTCGCGATTGGCTTTTAACACGCGCGGCATTAACTTATCCTGACAATACGCATGCGCCTGATCGCGCACCATGCGCTCGTCTTCGGACAATTGATCGTCGAGGAGTAGCGCGTCATCCCATTTGAATTTGGGGGCGGTGGTGGGCTTGTTTTGCGGTAGGTCGTTCGGATTCATGTGATGTCCAATACAAAAATATTAGTTAGTGATTTTATCGTATGTCAGAGCAGAAATTGATTTTTTTAATTGGTTTTACGCAATAATCAGACACAGAAACATCCATTTTGTTGTTCCTATTTTGCGGGCTAAATCTTGAAAAAATCTGATCAAAAATTTATTGAAGCCACCGATCTTTGGAAAATCAAACGTCCTGCCTCACTCACGCTCTCGCCCGATGGCTCGCAAGCCTGTGTGGCTGTGACCAGCTACGACATGGATGAGAACAAAGGCTCGACTAATTTGTGGCTGCTGTCCACCTTCGGCGGCGCGCCACGACAGTTAACCAATTGCGGCGAAAAAGATGGCGGCTGCAAATGGTCGCCCGATGGAGCAGCGATTGCTTTCGTCGCGAAGCGCGGCGACGGTGCGAACGCAGATAAAGAGCCGCAGGCATACATCATCGCGCCCGATGGTGGTGAAGCGCGACGTGTATCTAATCTTGCCACCGGTGTGGCGGGCATTAAATGGTTTCCAGATTCAAAACGCCTCGCGTTTTTCTCATGGGTGTGGCCGGATCTCAAAAGTGAAAAAGATCAGGCAGCACGACTAAAACAAACGCAAGACGATAAATGCAAGGCGATTGTCGTCTCGCATACGCAGTATCGTTACTGGGATCATTGGCTCGTGGATGGGCGCGTGCCGCGTGTGCACGTGCTCGATGTTGCTACGGGCAAGACCCGCGACGTATTTTTAGGTACGCAATTTGAGTTGCCCGCTTTTGATACGAGCGAATCCGATTACGATCTTTCGCCTGACGGCAAGCATCTCGTGTTCACGTTCAACCCAAACGCGGACAAGCAAAGTGATCAGGAAATACATCTCGTTGAGATGGAAATCAAGACGGGAAAAGCAAAGTCACTCACGCAGAAATCGCCACTCAATCACCATCATCCGGCGTACTCACCCGACGGAAAATTGATTGCGCTGCTGGTCAATAACTATCGCCGCTCCATGAATGACGATAACAAACTGGCGTTGATTGATCGCAAGACCAACAAGCTCGGCATCATTAGTCAAAGCTGGGATCGTGCGGTAAATGCGCCGCTGAAATGGTCTGCCGATAATCAATCGATTTACTTCACGGCAGACGATCATTCGCGTGTATCCGTCTGGCAAATGAGAATTGGTGATGACGAGCCTGCCATCGTCGCGCCCGGTGGCACCGTGACGGATTTTGATTTGCAGGCTGCGACGTTGGTCTTTGTGCGTAACAATATGTCATCCGCGCCCAAAGTATTTGCCGCCAATATGCATGGCGAAAACGCAAAACCGATTGAGGCATTCAACGATGCGTTGATGGCGCAATTCAACATGGGTGAAGTGCGCGAATTTACTGTCAAAGGCTGGAATAATGAGGCGGTGCAAATGTGGGCGTGCTATCCGCCAAATTTTGATCCGAAGAAAAAATGGCCGCTGCTGCATTCCATTCACGGTGGCCCGCACGCCAATTGGGGTGACAATTTTCACTTTCGTTGGAACAATCAAGTGTTCGCTGCGCAGGGTTATGTGGTGGTGTGCGTGAATTATCACGGCTCGTTGGGTTGGGGGCAAAAGTATCTTGAGTCGAATGTCGGCATGCTCGGCACCAAGGAGCATGCGGATGTGGAAGCGGGCACCGATTTCATGTTGACGCAGGGCTATATCGATGCCAATCGTTTAGTTGCCAGCGGCGGAAGTTATGGTGGATACATGGTCGCTTGGATGAACGGACGCAATGGCTCAGCGAAGAAAGGTGATCGTTACAAGGCCTATGTTTGCCATGCCGGTTGCTATGATTGGGTGATGCAATACGCAGAAGATATTGGTGGTTATTTCAACTACGAATTAAAAGCCAAGTATTGGGAAGAGCCGGCAAAAGTTGCGGCACAAAATCCAATCACGTTTGCGAAACACATGAAAACGCCAACGCTGGTGATTCATGGCGCGCTCGATTATCGGGTACCGGATGGGCAGGGGCTGGCGTACTACAACACGCTTAAATCGCTTAACGTTGAATCGAAATTGGTATTTTTCCCGGACGAAAATCACTGGATTTTGAAGCCGCAAAATTCACGGCTTTGGTATCGCGAATACTTTTCGTGGCTGGATATTT
>JANMQR010000220.1:0-3091 GCA_031370625.1 Burkholderiales bacterium
GCCGCTCCACCCATCCTACGATCCATTTTGGAGATGCAATCCTAATCATGTATTTATTTAAGACCGCCCAATTGAAATCACTGATATTCAAAATTTGTTTTGCGTTTGCTTTTTTAACAAGCGGTGCAGCCCACGCCAATATCATTCTGCAAGGCCGCATCGTCACGATGAACGATGCAGGCGATGTGCTGCCCGATGCGCGGGTATGGCTACGCGATGGCAAGATTGAGGCAATTTTCAAAAAGGGTGAATCGCTTCCTGCCGAAGCAAAAAGCGCCACGGTGATCAACACCAAAGGCGCAATTTATCCGGGCATGATTGATCTGCACAATCATCCTGAATACGCACACTATCCGCTGCTGCCGGTGACGCGCAAATACAAGGATCGTTACGAATGGCGCTGGTATGACGATGATTACAACAAGCGCATTACCTTCCCGCAGCAAGTATTGGCGAGTGCGAATTATTACGATTTAGGACTGGAGATCGGCCGCTACGGCGAATATAAAGCGCTGGTCGGCGGCACGACGTCACTGCAAGGTGGACGCGTCGCGCAGCCGTATGCAAAAAGCGAATGTCTGGTGCGTAATATCGAAACCTCAGCGGTAGCGGCGCGCTTGGCGACGAGCCGCGTGGATATTGGCCGTGATGCGGACGAATGGAAAAAAATTCAGGATGAATACGCGAAAGGCATGTTGGTTATACATCTCGCCGAAGGTCCCAGTGCGCGCATGGCGGAGGAATTTCGCTATATCAAACAAAGCGGATTGCTCGGTGCGAATCTCATCGCGATTCACGGTGTGGGCCTGACCGAGCCGCAGTTAAAGGAAATGGCGGAGGCGAAATCAAAGCTGGTCTGGTCGCCGCTGTCGAATTTTATTTTGTATGGCAAGACCGCCAATGTTGACGCGGCGCGGCGATCAGGCATCGCCATCAGCATCGCACCTGATTGGGCGCCATCGGGCAGCAAATCGATTCTGGGCGAATTAAAAGCGGCCGATCTGGTGAATAAGAACGAGTTAAAAATGCCGTTCACGGATCGTGAATTAGTCGAGATGGTGACGCGCCGACCGGCGGACGCGATGAACTGGGGCGATAAGCTCGGCCAAATCCAGTCAGGATTTTTGGCGGATTTAATTGTCGTGGATGATCGCAACAAAGACGCATATCGAAATTTGATTGAAGCAACAGAAGATAATATTTCGCTGGTATTTGTGCGCGGCGAAGCGCTCTATGGCGATGCGATTTTGCTGCAAAACGCGCGTGGCGGATTTGCAGATTTGGAACCTATCGCGCGGCCAGACAAGTTACGCAATAAAGCTATCGCGCCAAATTGCCCGAGCACGACACTGCCGATCATGAGCGTAAAAGACACTATGGCGCGCTTGCAAGAGGGCATGAAATTTGATGCGGCTTACACCGCCAAGCGCGTATCGATTGAACAATTCACCCGCGATTTATTAATCTGCGGCGAGGCCAAGCCGAGTGATCCGCCCACGGCAGCGGATGCGAAGCGGCTATTGAGCTGTCGTTTTGGCTTGCCGTTTGAAGAGACAAAGATTAGTCCGCTGCTGACCAATGACGATGCAGATTTTTTTCCACGCTTGTTGGCAAATCCGAATTTGCCGACATACATAAGAAAGCTTGAGGACTACTATCGCCAGAAATAACCGCAGGTAAAATCATAAAACCTAGTAGTGGCGGGCATCCTAGGATAGAAAGCTGTCAAGAAGCGCTTAAATGCTGGGGTTTCAAGTTCGATTTGATCAGCCTCGCCAACCGAAATGAGTGTAGTTGCACCACGCATCAACGATATATTTATTTGGCAATCGAGAAAATTAAAATTTAAATCGTGCTCACCCCCACTCCCGCCAATCGTAGCTTCTCGTTTGATCGCTTTGTCGTGCAGGCATCGCAGCGGCAGCTATTGATTGACGGCGAGCCTGCCCGTGTGGGTTCCCGTGCATTTGATGTGTTGCTCGCCTTGATTGAACATCGCGAGCGCGCGGTGAGCAAAAACGAATTACTCGACCTGGTTTGGCCGAATCTGGTGGTTGAGGAAAACAACTTGCAGGTACATATTTCCACCCTGCGGAAGTTGCTGGGTCCGACGGTCATATCCACGGTGCCCGGTTGCGGCTATCGATTCAGCGCGGCGGTCAGCAATGATCAGGCCGCGCCTGGCGCAGCGGCGGGAGTTGCAATAACGCCGACAACCAAAGTCGTGGCCGTAAACCACAATGTGGCGAATTCAAATTTGCCAGCGGATCAGTCAACGTTGTTCGGGCGCGATGCAGACGTATTAGCGCTTAATAAAATGTTGGCGGATCATCGGCTCGTGAGTATTGTCGGCGCTGCCGGCATTGGCAAAACCAGCGTGGCCTTGGCGGTGGCGAAAACGTTGGCACCCAAATTTAGCGATGGTGTGTGGTTGATCGAATTAGCCGCGGTCAGCGACCGTGATTTGGTGATCGAGGTCGTCGCGAGCACGCTTCAGCTCACGTTGCGGATGGGTTCGGGCGCTGAAGCGCCGCCGCAGCAACTCGCCGAACTTATCAGCAAACGCCTCGGCGATCGTGAAATGTTGATCGTGTTTGATAATTGCGAGCATCAACTTGAATCGGTCGCCGCAATTGTCACCGCGATCAATCACGCGGCACCGCGCATTCGTATTTTGATTACCAGCCAGGAGGCGCTGAAGCTGCCGCGAGAACAGGTGTGTCGGCTAAGCACGCTCGAAATTCCTGACGCGGCTACCGAAGAGGAAAAAATAGCTGATGCGCGCGCGACCGGGGCGGTGGCGTTATTTGAAGCGCGCGCGCGTTCGGTGGATAGTCGATTTCGCGTCAACGCAGAAAATCTGGATGCGGTGATCGAAATCTGTCGACGCCTGGATGGCATCGCACTTGCGATTGAGCTGGCGGCCGCGCGCGTGCCGTTGCTGGGTATCGAGGGTTTACGGCTCAAGTTGAATGATCGATTCAAAGTGCTAACCAGCGGCGCACGCTTGGCACCGCCGCGTCATCAGACGCTGCGCGCAGCGCTAACGTGGAGCGTTTCACTGCTGAGCGCGGATGAGCAAATCGTGTTC
>JANMQR010000256.1:0-9997 GCA_031370625.1 Burkholderiales bacterium
CAGCGCGTCACTAACCTCAGCGACTTCTATACTTTTTATTTGGGCGAACATGCAAATCTAACTTGTCGGCGATCACATTTTATCGGTTCCACGTTAACGCTGGCGGTTGTCGGCTGGGCGATCTATACACGTAATCCTTACTGGTTGTTTCTTGCGCTATTCTGCGGCTATGGTTTCGCGTGGATCGGCCATTTCTTTTTTGAGCACAATCGCCCTGCTACTTTTAAATATCCGCTCTACAGCTTCATCGGCGATTGGGTCATGTATGCACAAATTCTCACCGGAAAAGTAAAAATCTGATGATCCCGAAAGACGCGAACCGTCGCCGACTTTTTATCATGCGTCATGGCAGCGTGACCTATTTTGATGATGCAGGTAAACCCGTCCCGCCCGACACAGTTGCGCTGAATGCACAGGGCATACTGCAAGCGGAAGCGGCTGGCCAGTTGTTTGCGAAAAAGCAAATTAAATTTGATCGCGTGATCGTCAGCGGCCTATTGCGCACGGTGCAAACTGCTGAGCACATCCTGCACGGCACGGGCCAGCAGATTGGTATTGAGACGAAGCCATCGCTGCAAGAAATCAGAGGCGGAAAATTAAGCGATATTCCGGCGTCGCAATTGCGCTCGGCCTTTCATGATGTATTCGATGGCTACGTCAGTGAAGACGCGCGTTTTCTCGGTGGCGAATCGGTCGGCGAGTTGCTGGATCGCGTTATTCCTGAAATCGATCAACTGCGTTCCGAATCTGATTGGGACGTGGCGCTACTCGTGCTGCACGGCGGCGTAAATCGGGCTATTTTGTCCTACCTCGCATCGGGTCGGCGCTTGATGCTTGGCAGTCTTGCGCAGGCACCCGCATGCATTAACGCAGTGGATGTGGGAGCAGCGCAAAGTGACGTGGTGATGCGCGCCATGAACATTTCGCCAACTGACTATTTGCAAACTGAAACGAGAAAAACAACCATGGAAGCGCTGTATGAACAATACGAAAAATATCGAAATCGCGTCGGAGAAAAAGTCTGATGTCTGAATCAATTTCGCCTACCAGCAGTGGCCAGAATTTTGATCATTTCAAAGGCACCAAAGCCGTCACCAAGCAACATGAATTCGACGTGGGCGCACTAACAGCATGGCTAAACACCAGCACTGGCGCGGCTCTTCAAGGCATTACCGTCGAGCAATTCAAAGGCGGCCAATCTAATCCAACCTTCAAATTGACCACGCCCGAACGCGCATATGTGATGCGTACCAAGCCGGGTCCTGCGGCAAAATTACTACCATCTGCACATGCTATTGAGCGCGAATATGAAGTGATGACAGCGCTCGCAAAAGCCAACATCCCTGTGCCAAAAACGGTTGCATTGTGTACCGATGAATCGGTGATTGGTCGCGCATTTTTCATTATGGAAATGGTGGAAGGCCGAGTGTTGTGGGACCCCTCTTTGCCTGGCATGAGCACCGCCGAGCGCGGCGCTATTTTTGACGAAATGAATGCAGTGATCGCGCGGCTGCATCAAGTCGATTACGCGGCAATTGGCTTGGCAGACTACGGCCGCCCTGGGAATTATTTTGAACGCCAGATCGCGCGCTGGACCAAACAATATCGCGCGTCAGAAACTGAAAAAATTGAAGCGATGGATTTTTTGATCGACTGGCTGCCACAGCATATTCCCGCAGGAGACGAAACCAGCATCGTGCATGGCGATTACCGGCTCGATAATCTGATTTTGCACCCGACCGAGCCACGAATTCTGGCAATTCTTGACTGGGAGCTTTCCACACTCGGCCATCCGCTTGCCGATTTTGCTTATCACTGCATGACGTGGCATGTGCCGCCGAATGCGTTTCGCGGCCTCGCCGGATTGGATTTAAATGCGCTCGGCATTCCGTCCATCAAAGCTTACATCGCAAAATATTGTGAGCGCACCGGCCGCGACGGGATTGAAAATTTTGAATATTATCTGGCGTACAACATGTTTCGCATGGCGGGCATTTTGCAGGGCATTATGAAACGTGTGGTGGACGGTACGGCGGCATCCGAGCAGGCGATTACGATGGGCAAGGCTGCACGGCCACTCGCAGAATTAGGCTATTCGGTTGCAAAGAAACTAGCGAATAAAATTAATACAAATTAATTCAGAAAGCAAGAATATGGATTTTAGTTATTCACCCAAAACAATCGAGATGCAAGCGCGCATGGAAGCTTTCTACGCCGAGCATATTTTGCCAAATGAACAACGTTTTCACGACGATATTGAAGCCAATACCAAAGCTGGCAAACGCTGGACGCCCGTGCAGTTGCTGGACGAACTAAAGCCCAAAGCGAAGGCGGCAGGCTTATGGAATTTATTTATGCCGGGAAAACACGGTGCCGGTCTAACAAACCTCGAATACGCACCGCTGGCCGAAATCACCGGCCGCATACATTGGGCGCCGGAAGTTTTTAATTGCTCCGCGCCCGACACCGGCAACATGGAAGTGCTCACGCAATACGGCACACCGGAACAACAGCAGCAATGGTTAACGCCACTGCTCAATGGCGAAATTCGTTCCGCATTCGCGATGACTGAGCCCGATGTTGCTTCATCGGACGCCACCAACATCGCCACCAGCATCAAAAAAGACGGCAACGATTATGTTATCAATGGCCGCAAATGGTGGATTTCTGGTGCGGGCGATCCGCGCTGCAAAATTTATATCGTCATGGGCAAAACCAATCCTGAAGCCATCACCCATTCGCAGCAATCGATGATTCTGGTGCCTGCTGACGCGCCGGGCGTCACGGTTATGCGCCCTCTTCCTGTGTTCGGTTACGACGACGCGCCACATGGTCATTGCGAAATTAATTTCGACAATGTGCGCGTGCCCGCCACCAATATGCTGCTCGGTGAAGGCCGCGGTTTTGAAATCGCGCAGGGCCGCTTGGGGCCTGGCCGCATTCACCACTGCATGCGCCTGATCGGGCTCGCAGAACGCGCGCTACAGCTCATGTGCGCGCGCCTCACCTCACGCGTCGCGTTCGGCAAACCCATCGCCTCACAAAGCGTGTGGCTGGAGCGCATTGCGGAATCGCGCTGCATGATCGATCAAGCGCGCTTGCTCACGCTGAAAGCCGCACATACGATGGATGTTGCGGGCAACAAAGTGGCAAAAGCTGAAATTGCGATGATCAAAATCGTCGCACCCAACATGGCGCAGCAGGTGATTGATTGGGCCATGCAGGCGCATGGCGGCGCGGGTCTCACTGAAGACTTCCCACTCGCTTATGCTTACACATGGGCGCGCATCTTGCGATTGGCGGACGGGCCGGATGAAGTGCATCGCGCGTCGCTTGCGAAAATGGAGCTGGAGAAATATCTCCCCAAAAAAACTAGTGTGTAGATCTGCACTCAAATAAACAATAAAAAAATCGGAGAAGATGATGACCACAACAACCGCACTAAAACCTAAATGGTGGCTGGAACATTATCCGCCCGGCGTCGCGCACGAGATTGATCTCTCACGCTACACCTCGTTACCGGCAATGGCTGAGGAATGTTTTGCTCAATACGGCGATCACGCGGCTTACACGTGCATGGATAAAACCCTCACCTACGGCGAGGTCGATACGCTGTCGCAAGCGCTCGGTGCATGGCTGCAGTCCAAGGGGCTACAAAAAGGTGCGCGCGTGGCATTAATGATGCCTAATGTTTTGCAATATCCAATTGCGATTCTTGCCGTGCTGCGCGCAGGGTATGTCGTTGTTAACGTAAATCCGCTTTACACGCCGCGCGAGCTTGAGCATCAGCTAAACGATTCTGGCGCTGAAGTTATTTTCATCCTCGAAAACTTTGCGACCACGCTGGAAGCGGTTTTGCCCAAGACCAAAATTAAACATGTCGTGTTGGCCTCCATCGGCGATCTGCTGGGCTTTCCAAAAGGCCTGATTGCCAACTTCGTTTTGCGCAAAGTGAAAAAGCTGGTGCCTCAGTTCAGCTTACACGGCTCAGCAAAATTCAATGATGCGATCAGCGAGGGTCGTGGCCTGAAAATCGTGAAACCCAATCTTGGGCCAGATGATATTGCCTTCCTGCAATACACCGGCGGCACCACTGGCGTATCCAAGGGCGCTGTGTTGGTACACGCGAATATTTTTGGTGCCTGTCTCTCGGGCGAAGCCTGGGTCAAACCTGCAATGGACGATCAATCAAAAGGCCCAACACTTGATCAATCCGGCATGGTCTGCGCCCTGCCGATGTATCACATATTTTGTTTGGTTACCTGCATGTGGCTCGCGATCAAGTTGGGTGGCCACTGCATTTTGATTCCCAACCCTCGCGACCTTGACGGCATGATTAAAGTTTTGCGCAAACATAAATTCAGCGTTATGCCCGCCGTTAACACGATGTTCAATTCGTTCGTCAATCATCCTGACTTCGCCACGCTGGATTTTTCCCGGCTACGAGTTTCGAACGGCGGCGGTATGGCGGTGCAACGCGCAGTCGCTGAACAATGGTTGAAAATCACCGCCACGCCAATTGTTGAAGGCTTTGGCCTGACGGAAACTTCCGGGGGCATTACCTGTAATGAAGTCATGAATACCAATTTTAGCGGTGATGTTGGCATGCCCATGCCCGGTGCCGAAATATCTATCCGCGATGATGCCGAGATAGAAGTCGCACTCGGTCAATCCGGCGAAATCTGCATCCGTGGCCCGCAAGTAATGCACGGCTATTGGCAGCGGCCCGATGAAACCGCGAAGGTCATGACCAAGGATGGCTTCTTCAAATCCGGCGATATCGGCATCATGCTGCCTAACGGTCACGTAAAAATTATTGACCGCAAAAAAGACATGATTCTGGTTTCCGGCTTCAACGTATTTCCGAATGAAATCGAAGACGTGGTTGCGAGCATGCCAGGGGTCATGGAATGCGCAGTCATCGGCATCCCAGATGAAAAAACCGGTGAAGCCGTTAAACTTTTCATCGTCAAAAAAGACCCGGCGCTCACTGAAACTGCGGTGATGGAATACTGTAGAAAAAATCTCACCGGCTACAAATGCCCGAAGAAAATCGTGTTCCGAGATTCGTTGCCGAAGAGCAATGTGGGGAAAATTTTGCGGCGGGAATTGCGGGATAAATAGCGCACGCGCTGTGCAATACTAAAAACCTTATGATCGGAAGTCCGCAAATTTTCCTCCTCAATTTCAATGTATTTCAAGAAAAAATATTTATAAAAAGCGACCTGCCCTAATGCCACCCGCCTACTCAACGTCAGCCACAGCCTCTGGGGTGACCTCAAACAACGTGCCTTCACTCACGCCTTTTTGGGCACGCATCTCCAAATTTTTTGTCTGGCCATTGCAATTTGGCCCGATGGTTTATATCGGCATGCTGTCGTTGGGCATGATGGTGGTGGGGATCTTGCCATTGATCGGTGGGCTGGTCGCGGTCGTTATATGGTTCTTCTTTTTCCGCTATGCGATGACCGTGCTGGTGCAAACCGCGCGCGGCAACTTCAATCCTGATACTGTTGATCTGGCGGTGGAAAGCGGTGATCGTCGCCCCGTCAAGCAATCAATCTATTTAATAGCTTCAATAGTTTTGGTCGCCGCAGCTGCGGGGTTCATCGGCCCGAAATTCGCGATTCTGCTCGGCTTGCTGGTGACGATCACCCTGCCTGCCGCAATTATTATTATCGCCATACACGACAGTCTTATTGATGCGCTTAACCCCTTACAAATCATGAGCGTGATCAGCGGTATCGGCGCGCCTTACTTTTTGCTTTGCCTTTTCCTGATGCTTTTGGAAGGAGGAGATATTGCCGTATTTGAGGTTTTGGGTGCAGTGATCCCCGACTTCATGGAGATACCGGTGGCCACGTTTTTCTCCATGTATTTCTTGCTGGTGATGTACAACATGATGGGCTATGTGGTGTACCAATATCACGAAAAACTGGGCTATAGCGTGGATAAAACCTTCGACAAAAATGAGGCCGAGTCCCAAAAAGGCGCAAAGTCTGGGCCAGTTCTGTCACCACGCGATCAGCAAATTGCTGACCTGGTTCAGGCAGGCAACATAGCAGGCGCAATCGACGTGCTCAAAGAGGACATGCGTTATAACCGCAACGATATTGGCGACAATCAAAAATTGCACAAACTTTTTCTGGCCCTCGGCGATAACGACAAAACCATTGCTCATGCGCAGCAACTGATTTCCTGGTTGCTTGAGACGAAGCAGAATACGGCAGCGCTGGATATTTTCTTGCGCATGCGCGGAATCGAACCGAACTTTAATGTAGGCCCAAGCAAAGCAACGGCCAATGCCACACTGCCGCTTGCACAGGCCGCAAAAAAGAAGCGCGACGCGGCATTGGCAATGGAGTTTATCAAAGGCTTCGACAAAAAATTTCCTGGCCATCACGACATACCTGCCGTTTATTTTTTAGCGGCTCAGCTGCTATCTGAATTCCATCGGGATGACACCCAGGCAATCCGCATCCTGCAAACGCTTCTCGCTCGTTACCCGCAAGCTGGGGTTGCAAATGAGGCAACGATATATTTGAACGTGCTACTAAAGACGACAGCTACTCAGCCATGAGCTGACGCGCCAGTACCAGCTCGGGACTGTGCGGAAATCGTGTTTCGAGTATGTTGAAATAATGTTGCGAGCGCGCTATATCAGCGGCATTACTCGTGACCCTCGCCGCGCGGCGTAGCGCTGCCACCATCGTCAGTAATACTTCGGCCAGATTGATCTCGTTTGATTTGCTGGACGGTAATTTGACCAGTGTATTGGCGGGCAATTCTGCTGCATCGCTATAGCCATATTTGGCCAGCGTTTTGCTGAGTTTCGCCATGCTGGACGCACTCAATTGAGGTGCCGGTCTGGCGAGCGCCCAATAATCAATCAGGGTGCGCGCCTGTAGTGGCGCATGCTCGGCATTACTGCCCGCCATACTCAACAACTTCAATGCGGCGCGATGAAAATCATCAGTCGCCGGTTTCATGCGCGACAATTTATAGACTTGTTCGGCATAGCTGATATTTTCAGGCTCCGCTCGAGCCAGCACCAAAAACTCGCGTAGCGCGGCATCCCAATTCATTTGCGAAAGGTAATGACGCGCACGACGCTCGCGAGATGCTTGCGGGTCGTCATTGAGCTTATCAAGGGAAGGTAAACGCACCGCCTGCTTCGTTGCATTCATGCGTTTGAAGGCGAATGCCAATAGCGCACCGACGACCAAGCCGCCAACGTGTGCTAGGTAGGCAACATTGCTCACATTGTGCAATAGCATCCACTGCCATATTTCATTGATGATCCATACGGGCAACACAATAATTGCGGGCAGCGTGATGAAATCAAAGTAAAACACGACGTGATAAAAAAAGCGCACTTTGCGCATCCCGTAAAGAACGGCTGCGGCACCCATCAACGCCGCGATGGCACCTGATGCGCCGAGAGAGCCCACCCACGCGTTGCCATGAAACGGCATTTCAAAGAACACCGAGCCGAGCCCGCCCAAAAAATAAAACATCATGGTTGGCCACATGCCGACCGCCTGCTCAACCAGCATCCCGATCAATACCAGCATCACCATATTGCCCAGCAAATGGCCGATACCGCCGTGCATAAACATATGCGTTATATATGTCACCGGCGCAGTAACAGCCGGCACAAACAAATAGTGCTCGGTGAAATTCTTGCGCCAAATCGCATCAACCGGCACCCGTGCTTCGCGCCATGCAGAAAATTGCGCTGCACTCAGCGCCTTCTGTTGGCGTTGTTCAAGCTTCGTCACAAATTCACGATCCATTTGCAGTACGAGCGCAACTCTAGCAACGTCACGACTGTCTTCCAGTTTCTGCAAATACGGCGCTATTTTTTTACTGCGCTGATCATCGCGCTCTTCAAGCCAGCGCTTGTATTGGGGAAACTCCGTCTCAGCCAGCCTTGATTGCACATAGGCCTCTTGAAATCTGCTCTCGATCTTTTCGTCCGGGAGTTGCAAAAAAACAAAAACAAAAATGTTGATAAACAACAGTAACAAGGTGGCCACGGGCAGACTACGCCATGTTGGTTTTTGTGCGAGAGGAATAATGAGCATGGCGGGATTCGGGATTAAAAACGTGAGCGCGGGAAGCCGACAACACGAAAACGCAAATCATAAGCGGCAATCAAATCGGGTTTAAACGGTTGCCCTTGTCTTGAGAAAAATTTTCATCAACGATATCATCAAGAACGAAACTGTATATGTTGAAATTCCGCAAACAAAGCTTTCAATTTCAACCGCTGATATTTCCCCGTCACGGTCACGGGAATTTCATCGCCAAACACGACTACCTTCGGCCGCTTCGCGAAGGGCAATTTGGTGGCGCAGTGCTTGAGAATTTCTTCTCCTGTCACAGTTGAGCCAACTGCGCGCACCACATACGCGCCAACTTCTTCGCCATACCAATCGTTATCGAACGCAATTGCGAGCCCCACTTTTACGCCAGGAATTTCCAGCAAAACTTCCTCGATTTCAAACGGGCTGTATTTCACGCCGCCGCGATTGATAAGCTCTTTTATTCGTCCGGTGATAAAAAAATACGCGCGGCCATCATCCGCATTTTTGAAAAACCCCTCATCGCCCGTACGAAACCAGCCATGTTTGAAGGTCTCGGCATTTGCATCAGGGCGGTGATGGTAGCCACTCATGATGTAGTGGCCGCGCACCACAATTTCGCCGCGCGATCCCGCAGTTTGCGTAACACCTTCTGCATCGTGTATTGCGACTTCGCAATGTGGAGACGCCACGCCAATGCTGGGATAGCCATGCCCGGAGAGCCAATACTGGCGCGCCTTTCCGGGCATATGTAAAGGCATTGAGCAGGCAAATGCGGTGGTCTCAGATAATCCGTAACCGTGAATAACAGGGAATCCAAATCGCGCTTCGAATCGCTCGACCAACGTAATGGCGAGTGTGCCAGCGCCGCAAATGAAGTGGCGAAATTTTTCGAGATCGAGTGAACGAATATCATCATCGGCCTCACAAAGAAATTGCAAAATGGTGGGCACCACTGACACGATGCCTACTTTTTCTGCGGCCATTCGCGACCAAAATGCGCTCACCTTAAAGCCGCGATTAAGCACCACGCGCGCACCGGCCAGCACCGTCGAAACCAGTGTGACCACAATGCCATTGACATGGTGAATCGGCAGCACGCACATGAGCGTGGTCGCGCTATCGATCTCGTGCACGTGGGTTGTGCCCAGCGCGTTGATCAGTAAATTGTATTGCGTGAGCACAACCCCTTTGGGATTGCCGGTGGTGCCGCTGGTGTAAACAATCAATGCGGGTGAGAGGCGAAAATCCGTTTTGGGATTGGCGAGTGGCTTAACGTCAACAGAATCATGAAGCGTGGCAACAGGAATCGGCGAGTTACACAAAGCCGCAATCACTTTGGCCCGCTTAGCGCAATCAGGTAAGGCCAGCAAAACCGCACAGGATGAATCCTGCAAGGTATAAGCAATTCGTTCATCGTTCTCATGCAAATTTTGCGGCGCGGCAATGGCACCGATTCGCCAACACGCGAACAAGGTGGCGGCAGCGAGCGAATGGTTGTACGCGAGTATCGCCACCGCCTGACCCGCTTGAATGCCGAAATCGTTTACCAACCAGGCAGCAATACGCGCGACCAACGCATCGAATTCTTTGTATGTGTAATGCGCTTGCTGGTTTGACTCATCATCAAAATAGCGCATGAAGATTTGATCATGTTGATCACGGCCACGCGCTGCGATTAGAGACCCGAGTGACGGCCAACCAACGAACATCCCATCTGCATCATGCTCGCCAAAACAGTGTGCCTGGCGGATCAGGCGCGTGGTGTTAGTGGTGTCAATATCGGTCATTCTTTTCACGTCGCTCGCTTAAGCTGACAACACTTCTTCTGTAGGATGGGTGGAGCGTTCTTTGCGATACCCATCAAGCATTTAGACACCGATGATGGGTATCGCAAAAGCCGCTCCACC
>JANMQR010000264.1:0-5799 GCA_031370625.1 Burkholderiales bacterium
TTCGCGGATACTGAGCCAGACGACATCACCAATTACACCAATCGCGCGCCTTATCCGACGCTGCATTTGCTGCGCGAGGCCAGCGTGGAACGTGCGGTGGCGGCGTTTCCGGAAGCAGCAGAAATATTTGAAAAAAATATGATGACGCTGGAAAAATTGGGTCACGCCGGATGGCAGGCATTGGGCTTGTCGACACATTCAAAATGAGTGCGCCTGCATCGGCCAATCTCAATTCAAAACCGCAAGTTGATTTTATCGGCGCCGCATTTGTACTTGTCGCCGCGATTGGTTTTTCAGCGAAAGCAATTTTTATCAAACTCGCTTATGCGGATTCAGCGCTCACGCAAATCGCCGTAGCACCCATCACACTGCTATTCATGCGTATGGCGATTGCTCTGCCATTCTTTTTATCCATTGCGCTGTGGTCATCGCGCGGCGCGGCACCGCTCACGCGACGTGATTGGCGCGCACTTACCGTCGTGGGCTTGATGGGTTATTACGGCGCGAGTCTGTTTGATTTTTGGGGGCTGCAATACATTAGCGCGGCGCTTGAACGCCTCATTCTTTTTTTGAATCCGACCATTGTGGTGTTGCTGTCGGCGGCGTTTTTGGGCTATCGCATCGGGCGCCGTGATGTCGCAGCACTCGCGCTCAGCTATGCGGGCATCGCGTTAGTTTTCGTGCATGATCTCTTTGTCAATTCGAGTGCGGTCTTGTTTGGCAGCGCGCTGGTGTTGATTTCTGCATTGCTCTACGCGGGCTATTTGGTTGGTGCGGGGCAAATGGTGAAGCGTATCGGCGCCGTGCGATTCGGCGCGTATGCATCGGTGGTTTCCACCATCGCGATCATGATCCATTTTTTGATTGCGCATCAAGTTACTGCGTTGGAGCAACCGAAACTGATCTGGACACTCGCCGCGTGGATGGCGATTGTTTCAACGGTGCTGCCGGTATTGATGATGGCCGAAGGCATGCGCCGGATTGGCTCATCGAACGCCGCGATGATGAGCTCCATTGGCCCGGCGGCAACGATTTTGTTGGGCTACATTTTTTTGAATGAGCCGATCACGTGGTTGCAGATTTCAGGGGCGGGGCTGGTGATGGTGGGCGTGTTGATGATTGGCTTGAAGAAGAAAGTCGCAGAGTAAAGTGCAGGTCCAGCTTGCCGTTTGGAGCAGTTTTGCCCCAAATACCGCGCCAGTGCTTGCTATACGCTGTCATCCCGAGTTGCTTTTGCGAGGAATCTGCTTTTCTTTGCATGTGGGAAATTTTGATAGTATTTTTGGTAGGTCAGGTTGCGCAGCTACCTGACACCGGTGGTGCATGCGACGCCAGTGTCACGTAGCTTCGCAACGTGACCTACCGGTTATTGCGCGCACGTGCCAGCAATAGCTCCCGCTCTTGCATGTTCTGCGCCATCTCTGCCGCGCGCTCAAATTCTTTTTGCGCTTCATCGTAACGATGCAATTTTTCCAGCAAGTCACCGCGCACGCTCGGCAGCCATTGATAGTTTTTTAACTGTGGATTCGCCGCCAGCTGATCAACAATTTCCAACGCTGCCGCTGGACCAAATGCCATGCCTACAGCCACGGCTCGGTTGAGTTCAACAATCGGCGACTGTGTGATTTCGGCGAGTGCATCATAAATCGCGACGATGCGTGGCCAGTCGGTTTCGTCTGCCGTACGTGCGCGTGCATGACATGCGGCGATGGATGCCTGTAGTGCATATGAACCCAGCGCGCCACCAGTTTGTTCAGCGTGTTCCAACGCAACGAGACCACGCCGAATCAGCAGGCGATCCCAGCGACTGCGATCTTGTTCCAGTAGCAACACCGGCTTGCCGCTCGCATCCAAGCGCGCGTCAGCACGCGCAGCTTGCAATTCCATCAATGCAACCAGTCCTTGCACTTCCGATTCATGCGGCATCAGTCCCACCAGAATTCGGCCCAGACGAATCGCTTCATCAAGCAGGGCAGGGCGCATCCAGTCATCGCCACCGGTCGCGGTATAGCCTTCGTTAAATACAAGATAGATTACTTCGAGCACGGAGGCGAGACGCAATGCCAATGTGTCTCCACGCGGCAATTCAAACGGTACGCGCGCCTCGGTCAGTGTGCGTTTTGCGCGCACGAGGCGTTGGGCAATCGTGGGTTCGGTTGAGAGAAACGCGCGTGCGATCTCAGCGGTGGTGAGGCCACCCAATAATTTCAGCGTCAATGCCACACGCGCGTCAGTTGAGAGCACCGGATGACATGCAGTGAAGATAAGACGCAGCATGTCATCGCCAATTTCATCGGATCGAGCGGCATCCAACGCATCAACAAAATCCGGCACGATTAGCCCTTCCTGAGCTTCAAGATCACGGCCAAGTTCTTCGTGCTTGTCGATCAACATTTTCGCGCGCCGCAGATGATCCAGCGCGCGATGTTTTGCCGTCGTCATCAGCCATGCACTTGGATTATCAGGAACACCCGCCGATGGCCAACTTTCAAGGGCACTAACCCACGCATCTTGTGCAAGCTCTTCCGCCAGCCCGATGTCGCGTACCATGCGCGCGACACTCGCGATGATCTTGGCACCTTCGATTCGCCAGATAGCGTCGATGGCATGATGCGTTTCTTTAGCCGGTGTGTTCATGCGCGGTTGTAAGGCCCATCGCAAATTTCTCCTCTCAATACCATCAGGGTTTGGCGTCAGGTGGCCCTTTGAGCTCGACTACGTTACCTTCTGGATCGGTCATGTAAATCGACGGACCTTCTCCTTCAGCGCCGTAGCGAGACATGGTTGGTTCTGCTTCAACACCATTTCTTTTGAGATGGCGACGAATACCCGCTTCGTCAAATGGCTCGACACGAAAGCAGAAGTGATCCATATTTCGCCCTTCTTTACCCGGCGCGGCACCGCCGACGCGGCCGAGTTTGCCGTCCACCGGAACAAGGTCTACGAGAGATGTGCCAGCGCGAAGCTGAACCAGTCCGATTTCATCCTGGCGTCGTTCAATACTGCAGCCGAGCACATTGCAGTAAAAATGAATCATGTCGTCAAGGCTGATTACACGCAACACCACATGATCGATTTCACGAATTTTGAACATGGTTTGTAAAGTCTCGTCAGCTATTTTGAGAAGCGCAGATTTCGGTACGGCAAGTAATGCGGAGAGCAAATTAGATCGCCTCGGCGTATAGAAAAACATTGTATCCCCGCTCACTGATTGCCTATTTTTCTGCAATCGTTTTGAGCGTGGCGAGCCCTTCCTCATATTTGCCGCCCACCATTTTTTCCATGCTGAAAAATAATCCCATCAGCTTCGAAATAAACGGACTGGGGCCGAACATCGCTTGCGTGACCGTTGTGTTCTCGCCATTTTGTGCAAGATTAAATTCGATGGTGTTGAGGGCGGCAAATGGTTTAATGAATTCAATTTTCACTGATAATTTTGAAGAAGGTATCGACTCGATAATTTCCATGCGGCCTTGGCCGATCTCATTTTTGCCCTCCCATGCATACACGGCACCTTTGCCGCTCTCTGCGCCAGCGTAATTTCGCTTGACGGCAGGGTCGACTTTCTCCCACGGCGACCATGCTTCCCAACGATGGAAATCATTAATAAGTGCAAACACTTTTTCTGACGGCGCTTTGATCGTCGCTGATCGTTGCACGCGAAAGCTGTTCGGCTGCATCGCTGCAAAAATGAGCATCGCAGCAACGGCAAAAACAATAATGATGCCGATAATTTTTAGCATGATGTCCTCCGATAGTGGATAAATTCATCAACATTCAAGTCTTGGTATCAGCAGCAGGTGCCATGTAAACCAGCTCCCAAATATGGCCATCAATATCCTCGAATGCATGTCCGTACCCGAAGTCATGATCCTGCGCCGGACGTGGAATGGTGCCGCCCGCAGCAACTGCATTTTTTACCATCTTGTCTACGTCGGCACGGCTTTCGCGTGAGATGCACACCAATACTTCTGTGCTTTTGGTGGCATCGCAAATTGCCTTCTTGGTGAACGTCTGAAAGAATTTTTCCACCAGCAACATCGCAAAAATATTATCGCCAATAATCATGCAGGTGGCATTCTCATCCGTGAATTGCGGGTTGAACGTGAAGCCGAGTTTGGTGAAAAAAGCGATGGATTTCTGCAGATCTTTTGCAGGTAGATTGACGTAGATTTGTGTGGTCATGGTTATGCCTTTTTCAAAATTTCGATATTGAGTTTTTTCATTTGCAGATGTCCCCACTTATTCGCCGGATTCCTTACACGGTTCCCCCATCTTTGCCATCGCCTCACCCATCGCCGCTTGAATTTCCTCTGTACTCATATCGCGAATATGCGTTGCCACTGACCATCTGTGACCAAACGGATCTTGCAGTTGACCGTAGCGATCACCCCAGAATGCGTCTTCCACGGGCATGGTGATTTTTGCGCCAGCGGCAACTGCTTGGGCGACCGTCGCATCTACATTCTCGACGGACAAGTGAATAGTAACGGGCGAGCCTTTCAGCGCTTTTGGACTGAGTGCGCCCCATGCCGGATTTTCCTCGGTGAGCATCAATTGGGAATCGCCGATGCGAATGCAGCCATGCATGAGTTTGCCGTCCGGGCCAGCCATGCGCATTTCTTCCACCGCGTTGAACGCTTTTTTATAGAAATCGATGGCGCTATATGCGTCTGCGCAAACGATGTGCGCGGTGAGTGAATGTGTTCCATCTGGGATCGGTTTTACGGCCGGCTTGGACATGATGTTTACTCCTTCAGAAGTTGTGTGGCTTGGTTGAAGTAAGCTAAGAATTGCCTGCTGCTATGTATACGACGATTGAGCGATGCCAAATTCGACAGTTTTTGTGATTTTTTTCAAAAAAACGCATCGTGCGAGTGCGTTGCTAGCGAAATCGTTGCGGAATCGCATCCGCAAACGGATACATGGAAAAGTAGGGCTTCGCTTCCTCCAGCACGCGAGCGAACGATGGCCTCTTGGTGAGTCTGTCGAAATACGCGCTCAAGTGCTGAAACTCATCCGGGAATGGCTGAAGGGTACTCGCATAAAAAAGTGCCGGTGCAGCAGCACAGTCGGCCATGCTGAAGTCTTGACCTGACACCCAAATTCTTGATGCCATGTGCTGCTCGATCATGGCGTACGCCGTTTGCAGCGTAGCGCGTTCGTCGGTCAAATCGGCGTCACCACTACGGATGCGATTGCTGACGATCTGCTGCATCGGCCTATGAACATAATTGTCAAACACGCGATCCCAGAAACGCACCTCGAACGCCGCTTCCCGATCGGTGGGTAGCAACGAGCGCTCACCAGCAAAGTAGTGGTTCAGATATTCGATGATGACGGTGGATTCGGCAACATCGCGCTCGCGAGCATGGTCGCGGATCACCGGAAACTTGTTGAATGGCCATATAGCCTGCAGCTCAGCACGATCAGCTTCATTGCCAAAATCGATGATTCGCCGTTCGAACTCGATATTGTTTTCATAGAACGCAATGAGAACTTTGTGGCAAAACGACGATAGCGGGTGGTAGTAAAGCCTAAGGGTGGTGGAAGGCGCTGAGGACATATTTCAAATCATCCTGAAAAAATGTGAAGGATAGAAAGCTGATTTTAAGTTGAAGAAATTTGGATTTGGTCTGATTCCATTTCTCAATCAATAGTTAATTAATTGATGAGTAACGACTTAGCTCGGCACATATCCTGAGACCGGGAGACTCTGCGGGGGCGAAGTGCTAGACTTCCGTGCGAAGCCCAAGGGCCCTATGGAATCCCTGCCGACCAACGCCGTCGTCCGATTCG
>JANMQR010000272.1:0-12060 GCA_031370625.1 Burkholderiales bacterium
CAACAGATCTTCCACCGGTTGGCGCAAACACACGTTATTTATTGGCACAACCGTTCCTGGCAGATACTGCGCGCGCACTTGAAGAGCGCGGTGCAAAACGCATTGATGCACCCTTCCCACTCGGCGTTGAAGGCACCACCGCATGGCTAAAAGCAGCGGCCAATGTCTGGGGCGTATCCGACACTACGTTCGATACCGCAACGGCTAGCGCTCGCGAACGTGCTACTCGCGCCGTTGCACGCTACCGCGAAGAGTTGTCCGGCAAACGCGTATTTTTCTTCCCCGATTCGCAGCTCGAAATTCCGCTCGCGCGCTTCCTGGCACGTGAGCTTGGTGTTGAATTAGTCGAAGTCGGCACACCGTTTTTGCACAAACAACACTTAGCACGTGAACTCGAATTGCTACCAAAAGATGTACAACTTTCAGAAGGCCAACACGTTGAAAACCAGCTCGATCGTTGCCGCGCCGCCAAGCCTGATTTAGTGGTGTGCGGACTCGGTCTCGCCAATCCGCTTGAAGCTGAGGGCATGACCACGAAATGGTCAATTGAGCTGGTATTCACCCCGATTCAGGGCTATGACCAAGCCGCCGATTTGGCTGAGCTTTTCGCGCGGCCTCTAGTGCGCCGCATGCGCTTGGTAGCTTAAGATGCAGCTCACGGTATGGACATACGAAGGCCCCCCGCATGTCGGTGCGATGCGCGTCGCGACCGCGATGGAAGGCTTGCATTACGTGCTGCACGCCCCGCAAGGCGACACTTATGCTGACCTGCTGTTCACGATGATTGAGCGCAACGGCAAGCGCCCGCCCGTGACCTACACTACCTTTCAAGCGCGCGATTTGGGCAGCGATACGGCCGAGCTTTTCAAAACCGCCGCGCGCGACGCTTACCTGCGCTTCAAACCACAAGCCATGATTGTCGGTGCATCATGTACCGCCGAATTAATTCAGGATGATCCCGGTGGTTTGTCGAAAGCGCTGAATTTGCCGATCCCGGTTATTCCACTCGAGTTGCCATCGTATCAACGCAAAGAAAATTACGGCGCATCTGAAACGTTTTATCAAATCGTGCGCGCGCTTGCTGGCCCATCCGCACCAATGCCTGGAACCCCGCGCCCAGCAAGGGTTTCGGGGCAACGTCCACGCTGCAATTTACTCGGCCCCACCGCACTCGGCTTTCGCCATCGCGATGATGTGCGTGAGATTACCCAACTGTTGAACCAGTTGGGTATCGACATCAACGTGGTAGCACCGATGGGTGCCACACCCGCCGACATCACACGCTTGGGCGACGCGGATTTCAATGTGGTGATGTATCCCGAAACGGCCTCGCAGGCCGCGCAGTGGCTCACGCGCACGTTCGGCCAACCCGCTACAAAAATGGTGCCGATTGGTGTGGGTGCCACGCGTGATTTCATCGCAGAAGTAGCCAAGCTTGCCAACGTTGACGCAACTACGGTGCTGAATGGCGCACCATCGCGCGCCACTTGGTACGCAAAATCAGTTGACTCCACCTACCTCACCAGCAAACGTGTATTTGTATTTGGTGATGCAACGCATGCGGTCGCTGCGGCCAGAATCGCTAAAGAAGAAATGGGTTTCACCGTGGTTGGTATCGGCACTTACAGCCGCGAATTTGCACGCGAAGTGCGCGAAGCCGCGAAGATCTATGGTGTTGAAGCGCTCATCACGGACGACTATTTGGAAGTCGAAGCAAAGGTCGCTGAGCTGCAACCTGAGCTGGTTCTTGGCACGCAAATGGAACGCCATATTGCAAAGCGTTTTGGGGTACCCTGCGCGGTGATTTCCGCACCGGTGCATGTACAAGATTTCCCCGCACGCTATTCGCCGCAAATGGGATTCGAAGGTGCGAGCGTGTTGTTCGACACATGGGTTCATCCGCTGATGATGGGCTTGGAAGAACATTTGATCGGCATGTTCCGCGGCGACAACGAATTCCATGCCGATGCCGCACCATCACATTTGGGCGGCGCAAACAAGCCAGTACAAAACGTAGCACCAACACCTGTCGCAGTGGTGCCAATGGGCGCAAGCGCAGTAGCACCAACACCAACTGCCGCAAGCTGGGCAGCGGAAGCAGAAAAAGAGTTGAACAAGATTCCGTTTTTTGTTCGCGGTAAAGCGCGTCGTAACACCGAGCGTTTTGCAAATGAACGCGGTATGTCGACGATCACTGTGGAGACACTGTATGACGCAAAAGCACATTTCAGTCGCTGAGACTGCCCCAATGCGGGTGGTGATCGTGACCATGGATACGCATCTGGCAAGCGCTACCGCCAGGGCCCGCGCTGTGCTTGCGCGAGACATTACTGGCCTGTCGTTAAAAGTTCACGCAGCATCCGAATATGCGGCTGATCCCGCAGCACTTGAGCGTTGTTTAGCCGATATTGCGACGGGCGACATCATCATCGCCTCCATGTTGTTTATGGAAGATCATTTCCTTCCCGTGCTGCCCGCACTCGCTGCCCGCCGCGATCAATGTGATGCCATGGTGTGCGCAATGTCTGCCAGTGAAGTCATGAAAATGACGCGCATCGGCAAATTCAAAATGGATGGTACAGCGACCGGCCCAATGGCATTGTTGAAGCGGCTTCGCGGCAATACCAAAAAACCCGGCCAGCGCACTGCGGGCGAAGCGCAAATGAAAATGCTGCGTCGCATTCCGAAAATGCTGCGCTTTATTCCTGGCACCGCGCAAGATGTGCGCGCCTATTTTCTGACCTTGCAATATTGGCTGGGCGGTTCCGAAGACAACATCGGCAACATGATTCGTTTGCTGGTGGATCGCTACGCTGATGGTGCGCGCCGTCATTTGCGCGGCACGTTGAAGGTCGCGGCACCCGTCGAATATCCCGAAACCGGCGTTTACCATCCGCGCATGCAAGGCCGGATTGCCGACCATGCGAAAACCCTGCCAATCCCAAGCGTGAAGAGTCCAACCAACGGCATCGTTGGTATTTTGATGATGCGCTCGTACATGCTGGCCGGAAATACCGATCACTATGACGGCGTGATTGATGCGCTGGAAGCACGGGGATTGAAAGTCATTCCCGCCTTCGCCACCGGGCTTGATTCACGTCCCGCCATTGAAAAATTCTTTTTTAAAGATGGACGTGTGGTGGTTGATGCGGTTATATCTCTCACTGGCTTCTCATTGGTCGGCGGCCCCGCCTACAACGACTCCAAAGCCGCTGAAGAAGTGTTGGCGCGACTCGATGTTCCTTACATCGCAGCACATCCGGTTGAGTTTCAAACGCTAGAAACATGGGGCGCATCCGAGCGCGGTTTGATGCCCGTTGAAAATACCATCATGGTCGCGATTCCCGAGCTGGATGGCGCAACATCGCCGACCGTCTTCGGTGGACGTTCTGATGCCGCTGGTGCGTCGTGTAAAGGCTGCCATCGTAATTGCACATTCAACGCGAATGAAACCGGGCGCGACATGCATCGCTGTATTGAGCGCGCTGAAATGATCGCCGCACGCGTTGAAAAATTAATCGCGCTGCGCAAAGCGGAACGGGCAAATCGCAAAGTCGCGATTGTGTTGTTCAACTTCCCACCGAACGCGGGAAATACCGGCACCGCGGCTTACTTGGCCGTATTTGAATCGCTGTTCAACACACTCGCTTCAATGAAGGCCGAGGGCTACACGATTGATGTGCCTGCATCAGTAGACGAATTACGCAAATCAATTGTCAATGGCAACGCCGAACAATACGGCGCCTTTGCTAATGTACACACCAAAATTTCTGCTAACGATCACGTAAAACGTGAGCGCTATCTGCCGCAAATCGAAGCGCAATGGGGCCCGGCACCGGGTAAACAACAAAGTGATGGTTCGTCAATTTTTGTTATCGGCGAGCGCTTCGGCAATGTGTTTGTCGGTGTGCAACCGTCAATGGGTTATGAAGGCGACCCGATGCGTTTGCTGTACGAAAAAGGCTTCGCGCCTACCCATGCTTTCTCGGCGTTTTATCGTTGGGTGCGTGAAGATTTTGGCGCACATGCCGTGCTGCATTTCGGCACCCACGGCGCATTGGAATTCATGCCCGGCAAACAGGCGGGTATCTCCGGTGCATGCTGGCCAGATCGCATGATTTCGGATATGCCGCACCTGTATTTGTACGCATCAAACAATCCAAGCGAGGGCGCAATTGCCAAGCGCCGCGCGGGTGCCACACTCATCAGCTACATGACGCCACCGGTTGCACAAGCGGGCTTGTACGCGGGCTTGGCTGAATTGAAAGCCAGCATCGAACGCTGGCGCGGTCTATCACCCGCCGCGAGCAGTGAGCAAATATTTCTGGCGGAATTGATTCAGGCGCAAGCAGCAACGATTAACCTAGCTAGCGCTGAACCGCTTTGGGGTGTTGAGGCCATCGCAAAGATTGAAAAATTAAATGAGCAAATTCTCGAACTCGAATACACCTTGATCCCGCATGGCCTGCATGTGGTCGGTGGGCTGCCATCTTTTCAAGAACGCGTTGAATCGTTAACTTCAATTGCCGAGGCGTCGCACGGCCTGCGTTTACCGAAGGTCAGCGCAGAAATGCTGGTGATGGGCGCAACCGCTGAAGAAGCCTTTACCGCTTCCAATTTGCCACGCAGCGAAGCCCTTATTGCCAACCTCACAAAACTTACCGAGACCGATAAGCTGTTAAGCGGCAATCACGAGATGGTCGCGCTGCTGCGCGCACTCGATGGCCGCTTTATTCGCCCTGCGCCCGGCGGCGATTTGTTGCGTAATCCCGATGTGTTGCCCGCAGGCCGCAATATTCACGGCTTCGATCCGTTCCGTATTCCGAGCGCCTTTGCGGTGCAGGATGGCGCACGCCAGGCCGCACGCCTGCTTGCGAAGCACATGGACGACGGCAATGACTTCCCAGAGACGATTGCGGTCGTGTTGTGGGGCACAGATAATTTGAAATCCGAAGGCGGCCCCATCGGACAGGTGCTGGCGCTGATCGGTGCCAAGCCACGTTTTGACAGCTACGGCCGCATCGCTGGTGCAACACTCATTCCGCTGGAAGAATTAGGCCATCCACGCGTTGACGTGATTGTCACACTGTCTGGTATCTTCCGCGATTTGTTGCCGCTGCAAATTAAATTGCTGGCTGAAGCATCGTTCATGGCTGCGAGCGCAGATGAACCGCTAGATCGCAACTTCGTTCGCAAACATGCGCTGGCATATCAAGCTGAACATGGTGGTGATTTGGAAACAGCATCGCTGCGCGTATTCGGTAATGCGGATGGCGCGTATGGTTCCAACGTCAATCATCTGGTTGAAAACAGCCGCTGGGATAACGAAGACGAACTCGCCGAAACCTACACACGCCGCAAGAGTTTTGCGTTCGGTCGTGCGGGTATTGCCGTGCCGCAAACAGCATTGCTGCAAAGCGTGTTGGCGGATGTGGATCTGGCTTATCAAAATCTTGATTCGGTTGAATTGGGTGTCACCACGGTCGATAACTATTTCGACACCCTTGGCGGCATCAGCCGCGCGGTAAAACGTGCCAAAGGCCCGAGTGCCACTACCGCACCGGTCTACATCGGCGATCAAACAGCCAGCGAAGGCACTGTACGCACTCTGCAAGAACAAGTCGCCCTCGAAACCCGCACACGGATGCTGAATCCAAAATGGTACGAAGGCATGTTGAAGCACGGCTACGAAGGCGTGCGTCAGATCGAAGTTCATGTGACCAACACAATGGGCTGGTCCGCCACCACCGGCCAAGTGGCACCGTGGGTGTACCAGCATCTCACCGAGACTTTTATGCTTGACCCAGAGATGCGCAAGCGCCTCGCGGATTTGAATCCAACCGCATCAGCAAAGGTCGCCAATCGTTTGCTCGAAGCACAACGTCGCAACTACTGGTCGCCCGATGCTGCCACGCTTGAAGCGTTACGCCGCGCGGGCGAAGAGCTTGAAGATCGTCTTGAAGGAATTTACGAACCAACCAGCAATGTTCAGACATTACCAATTCGCGCTAATCCAGCGCACGCTGACACCACCGCAACAACCAATCAAAAGGCCGCCGCATGACAACCGCCACTGTTCCATTTTCAGACATCAAACGCGCGATGAAATCCGCCGGTAAACCGGGCGACGGCGAAGGCAGCGTGCAGGTGCAGCTTGACCCCAATATAAAAATTGGCAATGCGAAAGTTTTTGCGATTTACGGCAAAGGCGGCATTGGTAAAAGCACCACGTCGTCAAACCTATCCGTCGCGTTTTCAAAGCTCGGTAAACGTGTATTGCAAATCGGCTGCGACCCAAAACACGATTCCACTTTTACGCTCACCAAACGCTTGGTGCCGACCGTGATTGATGTACTGGAAACGGTTGATTTCCACGCCGAAGAATTGCGTTTGGAAGACTTTGTATTTGAAGGCTACAACGGCGTGATGTGTGTGGAAGCAGGCGGCCCACCGGCAGGCACTGGCTGTGGTGGCTATGTGGTTGGCCAGACAGTTAAATTGCTCAAAGAACACCATCTGCTGGAAGACACCGACGTGGTGATTTTTGATGTGCTGGGCGACGTGGTGTGCGGGGGTTTTGCCGCACCGCTTCAGCACGCAGATCGCGCGCTGATTGTTACGGCCAATGATTTTGATTCAATTTTTGCGATGAACCGCATCGTCGCCGCGATTCACGCGAAATCGAAAAACTACAATGTGCGTTTGGGTGGCGTGATTGCGAACCGAAGTGATGCAACTGACCAAATTGATAAATTCAATGAACGCGTCGGCTTAAAAACAATGGCGCAGTTCGGCAATCTGGATGTGTTCCGTCGCAGCCGCTTAAAAAAATCCACGCTGTTTGAAATGGAAGAAACACCCGAATTGTTGGCAGTGCAAAAAGAATACATGCGTCTTGCCGCATCGCTGTGGGCGGGGACTGAACCGCTTACCTTTGAGCCCATGAAGGATCGCGATATTTTTGATTTGCTGGGGTTCGATTGAAGGCAGCAACCAATTACCAAGCACGGCGCGGAGAAATCGAAACTTATTTTGATAGCACCGCTGTTGATGCGTGGGCAAAATTAACCTCGACCGCACCGGTCGGCCGCATTCGCACCACCGTGCGCGCAGGCCGCGATCAGATGCGCGCCACCCTCATGAGCTGGCTGCCGCAAGATTTACACGGCGCACGTGTCCTCGATGCTGGGTGCGGCACGGGAGCACTTTCTGTCCTGACCGCCGCTCGGGGAGCCGAGGTTGTCGCAATTGACCTCTCGCCGACACTGGTCAAACTGGCCGAAGAACGGATGCCTTCCGCAGCAGAATTAAACGGTGGCAGCATTCGTTTCATGTCGGGTGACATGCTCGATCCCGCGCTCGGCAAATTCGATTATGTGGTGTGCATGGATTCGGTGATTCACTATTCCGATGTTGACGCCGTAAAAGTATTGTCCGGTTTAGCTGAACGCACACAGCACGCGATTTTGTTTACGTTTGCGCCAAAGACGCCGCTATTGGCGACCATGCGCGCGGTGGGTCGCCTACTTCCGCGCAGCAATCGCGCACCGTGGATTGAGCCGGTCAGCGTGAATAAGCTACATCGTCTGCTGGGCAAAGATTCCGTCCTCCAAAGCTGGAATCCTGCGCGCACGCATCGTGTATCCAGTGGATTTTATACCTCGCAAGCCATGGAGTTATCGCACTCATGAGCCGCGCCATCAATCCATTCAGCCGAAAATTCGCGACCACCTGGACACGCATCAGCCCGCGCTTTTTGCCGTTTGCTGACGCAGCCACCACCGATCTTCCGCTGTCTCGATTGCTGCGCTTATCACTATTTCAAGTGTCCGTTGGCATGGCCACCGCATTGCTGGTCGGCACGCTGAATCGGGTGATGATTGTCGAGATGGGCGTGGCCGCATGGCTGGTATCGCTGATGGTGGCGCTGCCGCTTTTATTCGCACCCTTCCGCGCGCTGGTGGGTTTTAAATCAGATACCCATCGCTCCGCATTGGGCTGGAAACGCGTGCCCTATATTTGGATTGGCACGCTATTGCAATTCGGCGGTCTGGCGATCATGCCGTTTGCGTTGATTTTATTGTCGGGCGACACCACCGGCCCGATGTGGATTGGTCACGCTGGTGCGGCACTCGCTTTCTTGCTGGTCGGCGCGGGCGTGCAAATCACACAGACAGCGGGCTTGGCCTTGGCAACCGATTTAGCACCCGAAGAATCACGCCCACGCGTGGTGGCACTCATGTATGTGATGCTGCTGGTGGGCATGGTGGCAAGCGGTTTTATATTTGGCATGTTGCTGGAAAATTTTTCTCAGCTTCGTTTGATCAAAGTGGTGCAAGGCGCTGCAACGGTTACGGCAATTCTTAATTTGATTGCGCTGTGGAAACAAGAGCCGCGTAATCCAAAAGCGACTTCAACGAATGTGCCACGGCCTGAATTCAGCGCAACCTGGCGCGACTTCATCGCGCAAAAAGGTGCGCGCCGATTCTTGGTCGCATTGGGCTTGGGCACCGCCGCGTTCAACATGCAGGACATCATCCTGGAGCCCTACGGTGGCGAAATTCTTGGCCTGGGTGTCGGCGCCACCACCACATTAACCGCGATGATGGCGATTGGCGCATTGGTCGCATTCGCCATTGCGGCACGCTGGCTGCAAAAAGGTGGCAATCCGTATCGCGTGGCGGGCTTCGGTGTGTTGCTGGGCGCACTCGCATTTGCTGCCGTCATATTTGCGTATCCACTTGATTCCACCGTCATGTTCCGCATTGGCGTTACGCTAATTGGTTTCGGTGGCGGCTTGTTTTCAGTCGGCACCTTAACAGCCGCGATGAGCCTTGAAAATTCGGGGCGCACCGGCTTAGCTTTAGGTGCGTGGGGTGCGGTGCAGGCATGTGCGGCAGGTGCAGCAATTGCGGCCGGTGGTGCGCTGCGCGATGTGATTTCAGCATTCGCCACACAGGGCGCGTTTGGTGAAGCACTGATTGGCCCTGCCACAGGCTACGGCGTGGTCTATCTGATCGAAATTATTTTGCTGTTCGCAACACTCGCCACAATCGGGCCTTTGGTGCGCAATCGTGCTAAAACGCAAGATCCGATTTCATCAAAATTCGGCCTGGCCGAATTTCCAGGTTAAGTTTTTTAAAGAGGAGAAAAGTATGGGAACAGGTGCAATTACCGGCTACATTGATTTAGCGCAGCTCGCCCTTTATGCGTTCTGGATTTTTTTCTTTGGGCTGGTTATTTATTTGCAACGCGAAGGCCAGCGCGAAGGTTATCCGTTGGAACCGGATCGTCCCGGCGGTCCAAAGAGCGAGCTTTTTCCATCGCCTGAACCAAAATCGTTTTTGTTGCACGATGGCCGCACTGTCACCGTGCCGCGCCCGGAAGCTGCATTCACCGGCAATGCGGTGCAATCGGGCGGCGTAAATTCGCCGCTGGAGCCCGCCGGTAATCCACTGCTCGCAGGCGTCGGCCCCGGTTCGTATTCAAATCGTGAAGATGTCCCTGAGCACACATTGGAAGGATTGCCTGCCATCGTTCCGCTGCGCGTCGAGACAACATTCTCGCTCGCGCTGGAAGATCCAGAACCACGCGGCATGCCGGTTAAGGGTGCAGACGGTGTTGTGGCTGGAACGGTAAGCGATGTATGGGTGGATCGCGCTGAACCGATGATTCGCTACATTGAGGTTGCGCTCAGCAAAGAGTTTGGCGGGCGACATGTGTTGCTGCCGATGAACTATGCACGCATTCACGCTAATCGCGGTTTGAAGTGGATGGACGTGATGTTCGCGCCGCTGCGTCCCGGCCAGAATCATTGCCCTAAAGGTGAGGTGATTGTGCAATCGATCATGGGCCACCAGTTCGCAGATGTGCCCGCGACCAAGAGCGCGGATCAAATCACCAAACTTGAGGAAGATAAAATCACCGCGTATTATTCTGCTGGCATACGCTACGCGAACGCCCAACGTCAGGAACCATTGATATGAAACACAGCACGATGACCACCTTCGAGATCGAGCGTGCGCTTGATCTTGCAGCACCCTTACCTGAGGGCGAACATGTCATCTGGCTGGATTCACCGGATTGGAAAAGCTTTGCGTTACGCGTGTTTCATCTGAAGGCACTCGCCACTTATTTCGGTATTTTGATCGCTGCGAATGTGGCGTGGATGGCATCGAATAACGGTTCAAATGCGGAGATGCTGGCGTCGTCTTTGCGCGTGCTCGCGCTCTCCGCAGCCGCGCTGGCGATGTTCGCCTTGCTTGCCTGGCTGATGGCAAAGAGCACCACTTATGCCATCACCAATCATCGGGTTTTTCTGCGTATCGGCGTGGCGCTATCGATTACCGTCACCGTGCCATTCAAGACCATCAGATCTGCTGACCTGCGCACGTTCGCGGATGGCACGGGCGATTTGCCACTGTCGTTGACGGGTCATGATCGGCTGGCCTATTTGCACTTGTGGCCACATGCACGCCCGTGGCATCTCAAAGATACGGCACCGATGCTGCGTGCTGTGCCGAATGCGAAACAAGTAGCCGAAATTTTGGCGACAGCATTGTTGGGGAATGTAAATGCAGTAAATGCAACAAACCCAAAATCATTGCATCAAACAACGGTTCAGACCGTTGACGCAGCATCTGGCGCACATGCGCAGCCCATCTCCCGTGTAACAGCTTAGTTAGAAACGTAAAGCCGAATGCACAGCATGGCCATCCCCAGTAAAAGTTCTTTTTTTCGCTCGCCGCTTGCGGGCGCATCTTTACTGGTGATGCTGGCGATTGCCGGTACCGCCGTGGTGCGGCTCACCGGTTCGGTCGATAAAGCACCCATCGCTGCGGTAGCCGTGATGCACGAATTGCGTTTCGAAGATGGCGCGGACGGCAGCATTTTGATTTACGAAGCGAAACTCAATAAATTGATTGACCGCGCAGCCCCGGGCGAAAACAATTTCCTGCGCGGCACCTTGCGCGGCCTCGCCCGTGAGCGCAAGCGTATCGGCGTGGATAGCAAGCCACCATTTAAATTGATTTCGCGCGCCGATGGGCGCTTGATGCTGGAAGACCCGAGCACCGGAAGATATGTGGATTTAGGTTCGTTTGGCAACACTAATCGCGAGACCTTTGTGCGGCTGCTGGCTATTGCCGACGCGGCCTCGTGAAATATTAATTCGCATCAACGGAGAGCAACATGGAAACCACCGCCCCTCTGATCGCCACCTCGCAAGACGCCACCGCCGTGGCGAATCAGGAAACGATGCTCACGCCGCGTTTCTACACCACCGATTACGCGAAGATGAACAAGATGGATATGTCATCGGTTCGCGCCGAGTGGGACAAACTCATGCTTGAGTTTGAAGGTGACAATAATCACGATCACTTTCAGCGCACACCGGAATTCAGCTCAGAGATTCGCGAGCTACCGCCTGCGCTGCGCCAAGAGTTTTTGGATTTTTTGGTTAGCTCCGTCACCTCTGAATTCTCCGGCTGTGTGTTGTACAAGGAAATGGAAAAGCAATTTACTAACCCGGATCTCAAGCTCGCGATGGGCTACATGGCGCGCGACGAAGCGCGGCATGCGGGCTTTATCAACATGTCGCTGCGGGATTTTGGTGTCGCGGTGGATTTGGGGTTTTTAAAGCGCGCGAAAAAATATACCTTCTTCCGCCCTAAATTTATTTTGTACGCGACCTACCTTTCCGAAAAAATTGGTTACGCACGTTACATCTCGATTTTCCGCCAGCTTGAACGTCATCCCGAACATCGCTTCCACCCGATTTTTAAATGGTTTGAGCGCTGGTGCAATGATGAATTTCGGCATGGTGAAGTGTTGGCGCTGATGATGCGAAGTGACCCGAAACTGTTGTCGGGCCTTAACAAATTATGGATTCGTTTTTTCCTGATCGCGGTCTATGGCACGATGTACGTTCGCGACCACAATCGTCAAGAATTGCACACGGCGCTAGGTCTCGATTCAACGAAGTATGATTTCGAAGTATTCGACATCACCTCGCAGATTGCACGACAAGTTTTCCCGGTTGAGCTTGATGTGGAGCAGCCC
>JANMQR010000309.1:0-23785 GCA_031370625.1 Burkholderiales bacterium
AACAGCACGCCCAAAACAAGGAACGCTGCCGCTTTGTTCGGGCTGTCTGCTGAAATAAATTGCGGCAAAAACGCGAGAAAGAAAATCGCGACTTTCGGATTCAGCACATTGGTCAGAAAGCCTTGCCAGAAAATTTTGCGATTAGTGGTGGCGTTCCTTGTTTTGGGCGTGCTGTTTATCGTCAATAGCTGCATCGTTACATTACCGCTAATCTGGTTTATCGCATCCGCGCGCGAACGCCTGCAAACAAACGCAAAAATCGGCTTGTGGCTGAATCGCATGTGCGGTGCGTTGTTCGTCGGCGTCGGCATCAAGCTCGCCTTTACCGAAAGACCGGCATGAGCGGCCCTATCGTTGGCGTAGTCATGGGTTCCAATTCGGATTGGGATGTAATGCAGCGCGCGGTGGAAGTGCTACGCGATTTCGGTGTCGCATTCGAATACAAGGTTGTCTCCGCCCATCGTACGCCAGATGCGATGTTTGAATACGCGGCGACGGCGCGTGAACGTGGCTTGAAATGCATCATCGCTGGTGCGGGCGGTGCGGCACATTTGCCGGGCATGATCGCCAGCAAAACCACGCTGCCCGTGCTTGGTGTGCCGGTGCCATCCAAACATTTGGCGGGACAAGATTCGCTGTACTCGATTGTGCAAATGCCGAAAGGCATTCCGGTGGCAACCTTCGCGATTGGCGAAGCAGGTGCGGCGAATGCTGGATTGTTCGCGGTGAGTTTGCTCGCAAACACCGACGCAGCGCTCGCCGATAAGCTTGCCAAATATCGCGAGAGCATGAAAGAAGCCGTCGCCGCAATGCAATTGCCGGATGTTTTGTAGCCGATGATTCTGCCCGGCAAAACACTCGGCCTGATTGGTGGCGGCCAGCTTGGCCGCATGTTCACAATGGCTGCGCGCAATATGGATTATCGCGTCACCGTACTCGATCCCGATCCGCTCTCGCCCGCCGCAGAATTCGCCAGCGGCCATTTGAATACCGCCTACACGCATCCGATTTCGATGGAAGAGATGGCGACTACATGCGCCGCGATCACCACCGAATTTGAGAATGCACCAGCGGAAGTTTTAACCGCGCTCGCCAAACGAACCACCGTACGCCCCAGCGGCAGCGCAGTCGCAATTGCGCAGGATCGTGAGCAGGAAAAAGGATTCTTCAGAGGCAACGGGTTCCCAGTTGGCCCGTTTGCGATGATTAAATCGGTAGGCGATATTGATGCCGCGCTTGCAGTGGTGAGACTGCCTGCGGTACTCAAAACCGCGCGATTCGGTTACGACGGCAAAGGCCAGGCGCGGATTGCGAATCGAGCCGAGCTTGAAGCAACGCTGGCTGAATGGAAATTTCCGCCGTGCATTCTGGAAGAATTCATTTCGCTCAAACTGGAAATTTCCATCGTACTCGCGCGTGCCGCCGATGGTGAAATCTCAGTCTTTCCGGTCGCAGAAAATCAGCATGTTAATGGCGTGCTCGATATCACGATTGCCCCTGCACGAATCAGCGAATCGCTCGCCACACAAGCAACCGAGATCGCCAGAAAACTCGCTGTCTCACTCGATTATGTAGGCGTGCTCGCCGTGGAATTCTTCATCACCACTGATGACAAATTGCTCATCAACGAACTTGCCCCACGCCCTCACAACAGCGGCCATTACACGATTGATGCCTGCCGCTCGTCGCAATTTGAGCAGCAAGTGCGCGTGCTGTGCGGCTTGCCCTTGGGCGATGCCACGCAGCATTCTGCGGCCGTCATGCTGAATTTATTGGGCGATATCTGGCGCGGCCCCGACAAAAAGATCGCACCCGACTGGCAGGCGGTGCTGAAGCATCCGGGTGCCCACCTGCACCTCTACGGCAAGCGCGAGGCTCGCGCAGGCCGCAAAATGGGCCATGTGACCGTTTGTGACGCTGATTTAGATAGCGCCCTCAAAGTGGCGCTACAAATCAAACGCGAATTACAGGCCGCGAAATAATTTTTGCGCGGCTCTGGTTTTGCCAAATCCAAACGACGTGGTGATTGCATCTAACGAATGTCAGCCAACTTGCGCAAAATTTATGCGCAAATTCAAAGGAGCCAAAAATGAACAACAGCCATAGCTTAAAAATTCGCCTCACCTCGCATCTAGCCGCAGCATTACTACTTGCCGTGAGCGGTGCCGCCCACGCTTGGGATTGGAACTGGGGCTTCGGCAAAAGCGTTTCCGGCTCAGGCACGATCAAATCTGAAACACGCAACGTGACAGGCTTCACCGGCATCAAATTAGCCCTGCCCGCGAATGTCGTCATTCGCCAAGGCAACACCGAAAGCGTGCTAATTGAAACCGATGACAATATTTTGCCGCTGATCGAAACCGTGGTCGAAGCTGGCGCGCTAAAAATTCGTCCACTGGAAAAAAATTCCAGCTTCCGCACCAAAACACTCAACGTCACCATCAACGCCAAAACCGTAAACCAAATTTCCGCCGCAGGCTCAGGCACCATCCGGTCAGACGCGCTCAAGGCTGACACGCTGAAAGTAAGCGTGGCAGGTTCAGGCGACGTGATTCTGAAATCAATTGAAGCGACAACGTTGAATGTCTCCATCGCCGGCAGCGGCGACTTCACCGTCAGCGGCAAAGCCAACGCACTCGACGCATCCATCGCGGGTTCTGGCGAAATAAAAGCAGGCAAACTCGAAACACAGATATCAAAAATCAGCGTCGCCGGATCGGGCAACGCAGTGGTGTGGGCGAAAGAATCGCTGAAGCTGAGCGTTGCCGGTTCGGGTGATGTGCAGTATTACGGCGATGCCAAAGTCTCGAAATCCATCGCGGGCTCGGGGAGCGTTAAGCGATTGGGGGATGCGCCGACGCAATGAGTTTTAGAGGTTTTAGTTTGAGCTGGTGCGGCATGTTTGGTGGTGGAATCTGCTGTAACTGCAAACGGCAAAAAGCGGCGCGTCGCTAGTGCTTTCTAGTTTAATTCTTGATAAGAAACACCAGCAAATACGGGTATCTTGAAGCAAATATCGCTGTAAATTGTTGTGGATACTGATGTTTGCGATTACGGTGAAACTAAATCGATCCCGTTAATTCACAATCCGCATTACGCGCTCGCATCATCTAGCGATGCCTGAAACGCCCCATGAATAGGGCGTCTTCAGGCATTGGCTGCTATGGACTGACCAAAAAGCGCGCTAATGATGTTACGTCAGATGCGCAGTGCCCGCCGTAGATCGGATGCCACTCCACATTCACGCCTTTTGCTACTGCCGCGTTGGCGAGCATCTGCGTGCCTTCAAAATTACCGAAGTGATCGTAGAGTCCGCACGAAAGATAAAGCGCAGGATACTCGGCGTTGCTCTTCTCAATCAATTTCAGCGGTGAAGCCTGGTCCCACTCGCTCTCATTTGCGAAATACTTTTGCGCCACAAGATAGATGGAAACTGCGACTTTTGGGCTGGCACCCGTGCGCTTGATGCCGTCTTTCATCACGACAAATGTCGCGAATGGTGAATCCGAATACACACCCGGACAGAGTGCCGCGACTTTCGCAAAGCGATCCGGATGGCTTAACCCGGCGATCAGAACATTGAGGCCGCCCATCGATTCGCCCAGCAGTATTCGGCGCGCGGGTTTACCGATCTTATGCTCAATCACATCCAAGTGCGCGATGAACTGCTCTAGCAATCCACTTGCTTCACGCTGACCTTTGCGGGCCAGCAGCCACGTGCCGCCATAGCTGATGGTGACGACGCGAGGCGGACGTACATTGCTCCGCTGCCATTGAGACTGCACCATCGAGGTGAAATAGGTCTCATCGTTCCAACTGTTTTCATCAAGATTGCGTCCATGCAGGTGATAGACGATGTCGTCTGACGTGCCTGCGCTCGCCGTGTACACGCAGTATTTGAGTGCACCAATCTGATCGCACTGTTTGATCGCAGGCTCAAAGTGAACGACTTGATCGCCAATTGGTTGGCCGAAGCGTGACCAGCTGACATTCGCGATGACAGTTAAGCCAAATAGAATGGCGAACCCCCAGATGAATCTACGCTTGATCATTTTTTTTCAGGCTGCTTCACGGATCAATATGCTGGTGCTCGCTGATGAGCGCCAGACTCAAGAAGAAGCCGATGATTGCGCTGCCGCCAAAGCTCAAGAGCGGCAGCGGTGTTGCCTGCAGTCCGAGCGCCGACGCAGCGATCAGCGTGCCCCACACCGTGGCGTGTATCTGCACGGCAGTGTTCTTGCGGATGTGACGGGCCAAATTTTTCTGCGGTGGCAATATCGTGAGGATCGCCATCATCAGTGCTGCGAAGCCTGCGAAAGGTGTCCATGCAAATGCTGATTGCAACGCCTGATCGACGTGTGCGACTGGAGAGAGCGTCACCGCATTTCGGACTGCTACGACACAACACAGCAGCGCATACGCCAACAACACAAACGTCAACCAGTATGTTCGTCGAGCCGCGAGCAAGGAAATCGCAATTGCCATCGCACTGGCGAATGCGAGTAGCGCGTCGCCCTGAAACGCCAAGCCAAGGAATGCGAGCGCAACACCAATCGTCGCCAGTGCGTTGCGCAAGATCGCCGCCGCAATCAGCATTGCGGGCATCAGCATTACACTGGGCTGAATGCTGATGCCGGTTCCGCCGATGGAAAGCCAGCGGCTGACGCCATTCGCGGCTTGCCCCTCAATCGCCGTGTAGAGAATGAGTACGCCTGCACTGAGGACGCAAAGGCTTATATGGTCCTCTGGCGTGTCAGGATGTGTGCGTGTGCGATACAAATTAAATGACCGTGTCATGCTAGAGGCGATCACCATGAACACCAACGCAACGCCCAGCGCGCCGATCTGCATCAGCACGACCGTTTTTGGAACATCGTTTCGCCACATCAAACCGCAACCCATGAGGACGACCAATGATCCCGCGAGCGCACTTAGCCATTTGAATTGCGAAAGAAGGGAAGCGAATTGCGCGGTGACGATCATTCTAACCACGCCCGAATATCCGCTTAACGCAAACGCGAGCGCCGCACGATCATCGACAATCTGGTGAAGTTCGGATGCGATTGCTTCAAGCCATTGCGCGTGCTCGCGCGGCAGCACATGCCCGATGCGCGCGAAAAATCTTGCCAGCGCTACAGTCGAGTTTCTGGCGAATGAATTGCCCGTTCGCTTGGTGGGAGGCGTCTTCTGTGGTAGCTGCATTAGGCGGCCCCAAAGGTCTTCTTGCCCGTGCTATTTGTGACAGCTTTCGCGCTTTGTTTTGCGGAATTGGCCGCGTCTTCGTCTGCCAGCATTTGGAGCCCCAGAGCAGTCAACCGATAGACATGGCGTGGCGGTCGGCCGAGTGGTGACTCTTGCCAAGCGGCCTCGACAAAGCTTTGCTGTTCTAGTCGCATCAACAGCGGATACAAGGTGCCTGATTTGACGCCCGAGATTTGCGTCAGCTCATAGCCGTGCTGCCACTCAGGGTGAGACTGTGCGAGCAAGGAAAGCACTGACAGGGCTTGAATAGAGGGACCGCGATTTCGCATCATGTTATTAAGTCTACATATATCGAATTAAAATATCAACCAATATTCCGTATTCTTCTCTATTAATGAAAAAACTCATCCTGATCGGCGATTCCATTCGACTCGGCTATTAACTGCATGTTGTAGCCTCACTCGCGGGCGACGCAGAAGTAATAGGGGTCGGAGTCAAATTCTTTTCAGTCGACAGCAATTTAGTCTGAGTTTCAGCAGGCCATTTGAGCCCCCGAGCGAACGTCCGCTTTCGAGAAATCTCTAAAGTCGCTGTGGGTCGAAAACAGACAATCACCCAACTGACTTCACCACAGGGTCCGCCTGATCAAATCTCAACTTAAACAAATGACCACATCAAAAAATACTAATTAACCCTGCCTCCTCAAACGAATTGAGCATCCATCATGTAAGGTCAGGCGACAAAATTCCCCCGCCCCAAAACTAACCCACAACCGACTTAACAATCAAATAAGTCAACACCGCCGCATCACGATTCTTAACGACCACAGGCGCTTGCGCAACGCCTTTAAACTCACCATTCAGCATCGCCCACACACTGTCGCTCACCAGCACACCATCGGGCGCGCAGACGCCCTCTATGCGTGATGCCACGTTTACGTTGTCGCCGATCACGGTGTAGTCCATTCTGGTTTCGCTGCCGATATTGCCGGCGACCATTTCGCCGGTGTTGATGCCGATGCGCATTTGCAGATGTTGTATCAGTGGGTTTGTTTTTCGCATTGCCTGTAACGCGGCCTGCATGCGTGTAGCTGCGCGGACTGCGGCGATGGCGTGATTGGGCGAGCGTTCGGGGGTGAAAATCGCCATGATGCCGTCGCCGATAAATTTATCGACCACGCCATTTTCAGATTCGATAATGTCGCTCATCGCGGTCATGTACACGTTCAACAGATGCACTGTTTCCTGCGGATCGAGTCGTTCTGATAAGGACGTAAAACCTTTGATGTCCGAGAACAATACGGTGGCGGTGACGGTCTTGCCGCCGAGCGCTAATTTTTGTTCGCGATTTTTTGAAATCTCATCGATCACGCTGCGCGGAATGTAGGCACCCATCTTGGCTTTTTCGATGGTGAGGTTGCGCTCTGCTTCCAGCGCCACGCGCAGATCGTCTGCCATTTGTTTCGTCGATTCGAGCAGGCGCGCATTTTCGAGCGAGACGGCTGCTTGTGCGGCGAATGCTTCCAGCAGTTTCATATCAGCGTTTGTAAAATTTTCCAGGCCATCTTTTGTGCCGTATTTATTTAACACCTGAATCACGCCCAATACTTCGCCCTTGCTAATCATCGGTGCCGTCATAAGGCCGCGCGTGCGGAATTGTGTGCGCTCATCGAAGGTGCAATCAAAGCGCGGATCGGCATAGGCATCAGCGACCAGCACCGCTGTGCCGGTCGCTGCCACATGGCCGGCAATGCCGCTGCCGAGATTGACATCCAGATCAGCGAGACCGTTGATGGATTCACCTTTGGCTACATGAAAGCGCAGCTTTTTTGCATCGCGATCCAGCAGCAAAAGTGACGCCGCTTCAGCGCGGGTCACGAGCTTGGCGTTCTCCGCAATCAAATCCAAAATCGTATCGACCGGCATCAAAGAACTCATCGCCATCGAGACGTGGCTCATCGCATCTTTTTCGACAATCTCTTTTTGCAGATGCGTATTTTTTGATTCAAGCTCGCGGCACATTTTGTTAATACCGTTTGCCACCGCGCCCAATTCATCGAGGCGCGATTGATCGAGTGTGACGTTTTTTTCACCGCTTTCAATGCGACGCGTACCTTCAATCACAGCGGTCGCATCTTGCTGCAAGCTGCGACCAAACCGAAGTGAGACCGCCAGCGAAAGCAATACACAAAAGCCACCGAGGAAAACAATTTCAATCACCACGCCACGATCCACCAAACCCTCGTAGCGATAGCGCGCGAGTGTGAGCGCCATCGCGATACTCGGTGCCAGCGTGAACAAAACATAACCTTCCATCACGCGGCGGCTAATGCGCTCAAGATGCGTGCCTACATTCACATACGAGACCATGCGTTTGCGCGCCTCGCTTTCCAGCAGCACATATTCCCATTGGGCGAGTAGGCCGCCACCGATGATCCAGTAGCCCAGCATCAGCTTGACGTGACTCGACACCGGAAAATTTTTATAGCGCAACCAATGCAGCGACATCGCCAGCAAACCCGCGATTGCCCACGCGCCTACCGCGATCAAATAACCCTGGCGCGGCAGTGAACGACCCTGCGGCGGTCTTGCAAAACGGCGCAACAATAATTCGCGCACCACCAATTGCAATAGCCAAATCGCACCAAGATTCAGCAACAATTCCGGGACTTTAATGCCGTTAATAAACGGACAAACCGCGCGCCCATAAATCGCCAGGAAAAAAACAGCGACGAGACCAATCACATATTGGTGCAATCGCATCCGCCAATCGATGAGTTCTCCGATTTGCTTCATAGACGAATTCATCGTTGCCTCCTCTTTTGCGCCAGGTGCTGTCAGGCGTTCGCAAGACACCACATGGCGTCGCATTTATTTAGAATTTATACGTTTGCAGTCTAGCACTGGCGGCCAAGGATGAGTGCTGCCGGGCACAAACTCAAGCACCAGAGCGCGTTTTGAGGCATTTATTACTCAAACGGCGCACCAGTGCTGGTTTTTGTTTTCGATTTTAAACCAAACGGCGGGCCACAACAGTCTAGTAATTGCAGGTCAATGACCTCGCGGCAAGCCTCAAGGTGTGGACGATAAGATAATCGAACCCGGCGTGTAGGGTGGGCAAAGCAACGCGTGCCCACGGATGAACCGCGAAGTGCGCGTGGGCAGCGCAGTTGGCAAACGCAGCCTGCCCACCCTACAACTGTGACGCAACAAACGGCGTGAGACTGAACCCGAAGAGATTAAATACCAGGCATCGAAAATTATTGAAGCGATTGTCAGCGAACCGGAGGTGCAATCACGCGCTTTGCTGACGTTCGTTGCAATACCCGCTTGCAACCCGCCGCGCCGCGCTCTGCGGCCTTCGTATCGCCACCATCGACGAGTGGAATCAGTGCGGCCAACGGATTCGCCAGCGCGAGTAAAAATGCGAGGCCCAATTTTTTCCCCAACGGCGCTTTGTCGATTGACACTGAGGGGTCCGCAAATGTACCGGTTACACGCAGCGGAGAACGCAGCGTCAGCGGGCTAAAATCCTTTGGCATCACCACCGCGCGCAACGCCAATTCCTCCGTCGCCAAGGATAAGGAGCCTTCCACCCAAATTGCCGTGTCGCTCGTATCAATCACCATCACGCGCGGCCGGAAAGACCCTTTATCCGCAGTCAAGTCGGCCACCGCGCATTCCACTGGCAGCGTTTTATCACCGGTAAACAATAAGCCCAAACTTTCCGCGATGTCGAGCCCGGCCACTTCAAGCCCTAAGCGCGATACGGCACCTTCACTTAATTCGGTGTGAAATTTTCCATTCAAGCTGCCGAGAATTTCGGCGGTGGATCGGCCTTCACCGCGCAGCATCGTATTGCCACTCATCTTGCCCGACACAAACGGCGGCGCATTATTGGCGCGCGTTTGGCGGATAAATCGCTCAAGCTGCACGCCGTTCCAGCGCAGATTCGCATTCCACAACGCCGTCGATTGACGGCCATCAAGTGCCAAGCTGCCATTCAAATTTCCTTGGCCTGTACGTGCATCAATCTCGCTCAACGTGAGCACGCCACCAGTCAATTGCAGATGTGTGTGCAGCGGGCGCAACGGTTCCAGCAAGTTGGTGCCCAAATCAAGCTCAGTCATATCGATCAACACATTTGCATCCATGCGGCGCAACGCTGTCAACTCATAAGGACGATTCGGCAGCACCGCACCGGCCTTTTTCTTTATCGATTTTTCCGATTGCGAATTCGCCGCAGGCACCATGCCGATGGACGGCCCCAGATCAGCCAGCAACAAACGCGGCCCACCAAGTCGTCCTGAAAGCAGCGGCACGGCGCGACCCGTTTCATATACAAATGCGCCGTTCAAGCGACTGCTGCCGACCGTGGCATCGTCGATCACGACGTTCCATGTGTCATCGTTTCTGGCGATCGCGCCATCGGTGCGGAAAGCAGACGTGGTCGGCAATGTCACCCCCATTGCATCGCCCACCGCCGCCAACGACGGGCCCTTCAATGAAAACTTTCCGGTAAATCCGCCCAGATGTACCGCATCCATAGCGCTGCCTTTGAACTCAAGGCTCGCGCGCCCGACGGTGACGTTTAACGAAATCGGCACCGCCACCGCGGCTGCATCGTCCGCCGCCCACGGCAACACATCGGTTGAAACCAGCAACAGTTTCATCGGCAGATCACGATAGCGCCCATTCGCCGTTACTTCAAAAACGTTTTCGCGAGCCGCTTTCTCGCCCGCCGCCACATTCGTTGTTGATCCGCCATTTGCCAACGACAAACGCGCTTCAACATCGACTTTGAGCGGGACATCAAGATAGCGTACCAAGCCGGACGTGACTTCCAATTTGCCGAACAAAGGCACCCGCGAACGCACCGGCAAATCCACCGGTGGTGGCGGTTCAATGGTTTTAAATTGCCACGACGCACGCCCGTCAGCCAGGCGCTCAACGTTTCCATCCAGCGTGGCTGCCTGCAGTCGATCCACGCGCACCGGCCCACCGCGATATCCGCGCCACACATCGGCGTAGCGTAATTCAAGTTTTACATCGCGCGCCGATAGCATGTGCGGCGCGCGGCTCCATTCAGGCGCGGAGACGGTGAGTTGCGGTGCAGTCAATCTGAGCCCGCCGATAAAACGGATGCTGAATTTATTTGCCGGGGGAGCAGTCGCACCAGCACTAGCACTAACACTAACACTAACACTAACACTAGCACTAGCACTAGCACCCTCACGCGCAGTGGCTGGCGTGAAGCTTACTTCACGATTTAATTCTTTGGATAAAAATCGCGCTAGCGGACGCTCCAAAAATGGCCAGCCAATCGCTTCGAAAGTTACCGCCAATGCGATCAGCACAAGCAGCACCGCACCACTGACCAAAGCCCAGCGCGGTGCATGATTCAGCAGCCTGGGAACGCCGCTCATCTCTCACCTCCGCACGTGGCGCTACAGGTGGACACAGCGCAAAAAAATTCGTCGTAAATTTTTGTAAAAGCGTTTGTCATTGATAACCTGGAGTGCAAAAAGTTGGAAAAGTTGTCGGCCTGATATCAGAACAGTTTGACCTTGACGTCCGTCGGCCTCTGTCTGACAACGCACAAATGGCGGATTTAATCTTGCTTTTTCCAAAGGTAAATATCGATACGAAACACCCTCTGTTGCGCACCTGACTCGCGCAAAGGCGATTTATAACCTCATTGCCAGACGGCTTATTCCAGACATTTATGTCTGAAGACGCCCATCTAGTAAGCCTTCTTATTAGTGAACTTGGCGAATCAGCGAGGAATAGCGGCCTATTAAACACGCCGCGTGCGACAGCATTTTACTAATTGGTCTCGTACCAGCCGCGATAGCTCTACGCATTGTTTAGCCGAGTTCATGAACTCACTCGCTGCGCGCGATGTCCCATTAAGTTCATCCGCTATCAGCACCCGGTCAAGCGGTGCAGCGCTCCTGTCCAAATCCAACGTAAAAATAATTCAAATTACTCCAAAGGAATTTCATGAAGCAGATCAAACTCGCTGCGATGTTTGCGGCATCGTTGGCATCAATCTCGTCAACCATAGTGTTGGCTGATCCACCGAAAGAAGATGGTGAATGGCGTGGCGCATTTGCGGCTGGTCTCGCGATTGCATCGGGCAATACCAAATCCACCAACTTCAATGCCAGCATCGATATGCTGCGCGCCACCAAGGAAGACAAGATCACGCTTTTCCTGACTTCACTTTACGGCACGCGCGACACCGACGGCGAGCAAGAAAAAACCGCAAACCTCACACGCGGCGGGGGTCGCTACGACTGGAATTTATCAGACCGCACGTTCGTGTTTGGCCTGCTTGAAGCCGAGCAGGATAAGATTCAGCGTCTCGATTCGCGCTATGTGGGTGGCGCTGGTTTCGGCTATAAAGTGATCAAGGAAAAAGCCACGTCGTTTGATTTATTTGGTGGTGTCACCGGGCGTCGCGACACGGTGAGCATCACTGTTGAGCGTCCGTTACCGCTGCCCGGCACCACTGTGGAGGAAAAGATTACGACCAGCTCAACCGAGCTTTTGTTCGGCGAAGAATCGAATCACAAACTCAGCGATTCGGTGTCGTTTAAACAAAAACTTACCCTGTACCCCAACTTGAAAGCCTCGGGTGAGTATCGTGCGCAGTTTGATTCCGGGCTCGTGGTCGCAATTGCGAAGGGCATTAATTTGCAACTCACACTCTCAGATCGGTATAACAGCCAAGCAGAACCGGGTACAAAGAAGAATGATCTCTTGTTTCTCACTGGCATTAACATCGCGCTCGGTGCGAAATAAAAGTTAAAATTGTTTGCGCAGCAACCAATATGGGCGGCTTGAGCTGCCCATATTTTTTTACAATATTCAAAGGCTGATTTTGAGCATCGCATCTCTGCAAAGTCGTAACGTCACGCTCCTCAGCGCTTCTCAAGCGCTGCTGTTTACCAACAACGTAACGCTGATCGCATTAAACGGCTTGGTCGGTTATCAATTGGCCATCGATAAATCATTCGCGACCATGCCGGTCACCACACAGATTATCGGCTCCGCATTATTCGCGATGCCTGCATCACATTTGATGCAGCAGATCGGCCGCCGCGCAGGTTTTTTAGTCGGCACGTTATGCGGATTTATTGGCGGCGCGATTGCGAGCTATGGTGTGTACATGCACAGCATGACGATGCTGTGCTTCGGCACATTTATTTTGGGCATTTACGGCGCGTTCGGGCAGTTCTATCGCTTCGCCGCAGCTGATGCCGCCACATCGGATTTCAAAGCGAAGGCGATTTCTCTCGTGGTCGCAGGCGGTTTAGTCGGTGGCATTGTTGGCCCGGCACTTTCAAAATGGACGCGCTATTTATCTGATACTGAATTCTTGGCGTCGTATATTTCGCTGATGGTTTTTTGCGTGTTGACAGCTTTACTGTTGAGCCAATTGCGCATTCCGAAACCCGCCGCCGCGAAGACCTTAAGCGCACCGCGCAGCTTGAGCGAGATCGCGTTCCAACCCGTATTTATCGTCGCCGTGATGTCGAGCGCGATTGGTTACGGCGTGATGAATCTGCTGATGACCGCCACGCCGCTCGCGATGGGCATTTGCGGCTATCCGTACAACGACGCCGCAAATGTAATTTCTGCGCACGTGATCGCGATGTTTCTGCCGTCGTTTTTTACCGGTGATCTGATCAAGAAATTTGGCGTCCTGCCCATCATGTTGACCGGTGTGGCGCTCATGTTTGTGTGCCTAGGCATTTCCTTATCCGGGGTCAGCGTCGCGCATTTTTGGTGGTCACTGGTAATACTCGGCCTCGGGTGGAATTTTATGTTTGTCGGCGGCTCAGCCCTCGTCACCGAAACCTATCGCGTAGAAGAAAAAGCGAAGGCTCAAGGCCTGCATGATCTGCTCGTTTTTTGTACAACGGCCACTTCGTCATTTGCATCGGGCTTGTTGTTGAAAGCAAATGGCTGGGCGATTCTGAATTACGTCGCCGCACCATTTTTAATCGTTGTCACCATCGCGGTGCTGTGGATGATGGTGCAGCGCCGCGGCGCGCAACCGGTGACGCTGTGACGGGGTAAGACGGGCTCAGAAAATTATTGCCCATCGCAATCGCCATCAGATTTTGCAGCGCGGTCGCATCGTCGAGGCCACCACCCGGATGGTAATACCGCCCCATCATGGCCATGCCGGCGCTGGTTCCCCCAGTCGGCGCCTGCTTGGTATTGAGCAAATAATTTAGCGCAACACCGACTGCCTTGCCTTCGAAATAACCGATGTAATTTTGTTGGTTGCCCCCGGCAATAAACACTATTTCGACGTGTTTGATGGTTTCGTCCAGGCAGGCGTTATCGTCAAATATCAATCAAAGTCACCTCCACTGCCGTGGGGACAAATTAATCGAGATCATGCCCGCGCGCGTGACATTGGTGCCCGAGCATAGGCCAGCATTTGCGGCCGTGTCGGTATGGTTGGGCTCGGTCTCACCAGCGAGGCAGGCCGCAAAACCCAGCTGGCTCGCCGCCAGCAGCGCAGTTCACACAACCTTCTACAAAACAACAAAACATGAACACCACGATGCCAACGATTCGATCTGACCATGAGTGTTCCTAAGTCGTGATGCGTTGTGATGAAACCAGGCGAACGCTTCGCGGCAGAGGCTATTTGGTATTGATTTTTTACGCTACAAATCTAGGGTAAATCGCCATCAGGCTCCGCAAAAAAGAGCACGGAAACGCGACAGAAAATGATTTTTTTGCGACAAGCCGCCGAGGTGCGCGATTAGCAATCAGCGCTTTAGATTGCTCTTGCAGTTGATTCGGAAAGCCGATTGAATCATCACCAACAATGGGCAAAAGTCTTGTGATCCCCAACCAAACTTCACGACTTCTTCACACTTGTTGACAAGGTTTTGGACTAGTTTCTAAGTACACCGCCTATAATGGATACAGGTTTCTTAAACCACAAAAAAACCAATGAACAGCAACTGGCAAGAAATTACAAACACGATTCTCACTGAACACGTCGGCGTATTGGCGTTTGTGGTGATCGATGACGCGCTAGCAAATACGCGCACCTCACCGCTCACACAACCAAGCGCGTTTATCCACGAGTTCATTTTGCGGGTCGTAAAAGAACTGCCTGAATCCGTTAACCGCGCAGCCATCGCCGCACAGTTGCGCGAAGCAATTAAATAAGCACACTCATAAAAAAGGAAGTCATATGTCCATCTCGGGAAAAATTAAACTCGGCCTCAGTATCCTGCTCGGTGTCCTCATTCTTCAATTCGCGCTGGGTCAGTTTCTTGACAGTCGCGCGCAATTAAAGGTCGACACCGCCGTTACCAAAAACTTTGCAGCTGCTGAGCTACTCGCTGAGCTGGGCGCGGCCAGTCAACAAATTCGTCGCTACGAAAAAGAATATTTTATTTACGTAAACGACCAAACTGGCCGCACCAAATATCGCGGCGAGTGGGCCGGCACATTTGAGAAACTGAAAACCAATCTCACCGCCATACAAGCCAATAAAGACGGCATGTTCTCTGCTCAGGACACCATCACCTTCCAAAGCTGGATGAACGCGCTTGAGTTTTACGGCAAAGAATTCAATACCATCATGGCTCGCGCCGATGCAGGCACGATCGTACCCGTAGCGCCAGTTGTTGAACCCGTGCAGCCACTGGCAAAAGTGTCGCCAGCGTCTGCGGCCGCACCTGTGGCCGTAGCAGCACCTGATCTCTCCAAAGCGACCAAGCTTGCCAACGATATGATTGGCCCTGGCAAAGACAAATTCCGCGAAGTTTTAGACGGCACTGAAAAAATGCGAAAAGCAAAACTCGCTGATTCTGCAGCGAGCGTCGGCGAAATTCGCAAACTATTCAGCATGAGCACGTTCGCATCGGTTGCCATATTTTTAGTCGGCTTGGCGCTTGCCATTTATCTAATGATCGCGATTCCTGACACCGTGCGAACATCGATTCAGGAGTTCGTTGAAATCGCCGACAGAATTAGCAAGGGTGATACCAAGCAAACGGTGGAATCCAGCGCGGCAACCGAATTCGACGGGCTTGCAAAAGCACTTGAACGCCTGCGCGTTGCCCAGTCCGGGCTGCTGGACAGGATTCGTGCAAAAGCCAACGTATTTCAGTAATCGCACTTGCAATATAGAATCTAACGGCACCCGACATCGGTCTGGTGCCGTTTTGCTTTGTGAGGCCCCAAGTGAAACCATCCTCCAACACGGCATCTATGAAAGCGACATCTTCGGCTGGAACCTTGCAGAAATTTTTGGCGCGTGCGGTGCACCACATTCGGGGGTGTGCGCTGATGCTGTTGTGCGCACAAATCGGTTGTGCCAATGCGCAAATTTTCAGCGTCGACACCGCAAGCACATCGCCGCTTACTGGGCTGTGGTGGAACGCAAATGAGTCCGGCTGGGGTGCTTCAATCACGCAGCAATCAGACAAACTATTTGTTGCGATGTATGTTTATGATGTCGCCGGAAACGCAACCTGGTACACCGTTTTCTGCGCCGTCAATGGCACCCTATGCACCGGCGATTTGCTCAAAAACAAAGGTGGCGTAACGCCCACTGCGCCGTGGAATGGCAGCAGTATCAGTAGCGCAAGAGTCGGCACGATGACTTTGCAATTCGCGAGCAACGATGCCGCCACGATGAGCTACACACTTGACGGCCTCATCAACGCCAAACAAATTACCCGCTTTGTTTTTGGCCCGCCGCCGCCAGTGGTGCCAGGTCTTGCAGGCACGTGGTTTGGCGCGATTATCGAGACGCGCAACAACTGCACGCAATCGCAAAATAATGGTGGCCGCGCGACTTATGGTCAATACGATATTGGTATCGGCGCGGGATCAAGCGGCGCAATCTCTATTTCACTTGCAGGCGTTACCGGGCTGCAATGCACCTACAGCGGAAATTTCACCAGCAACGGTGCGCGCATCAATGCAAATGGAAATGTGTCGTGCAGCGATGGCAAACGCGGCACGTGGAAATCAACAAACATTGCGATCACCGCAAAATCGATGACGTTGGAATTGGATGTGAAATTGGATACGACCGAGACGTGTAATGTGGCGGCGATTTTGGGTGGGGTTAGACAGTGATAAGGGGCCAATTTAAAACAGAAACTCTAATTTGGGCGCGGTGTTCGAGAACTTTTTGCTCTGCAACGCCCGCCAATATTAGCCCACTAAACTCTGTCATCCCGAACGGCTTCATGTGAGGGATCTGCTTTTCTTGCGCAAGGTTCCCTGCAACGAAACAGCAGATCCCTCACCCGATAAAGCCGGGTTCGGGATGACAAATATTTGAATAGAGAATTATGCTGTAGCCCGGAAGGAGCAACTAAACCTTCAACGCCACCGTCCGCCGTTCAATCCACGCTTTCGCGTCCCCACTGACCAGCGGCAACAACCGTCGCGCGACCTCGGCGTGATACGCATTCAGCCACTCAATTTCATCGCGCCGCATTAACGCCACATCAATTAAATGGGTATCAATCGGGCACAAGGTTAGCGTTTCAAATTTCAAAAAATCGCCAAACCCTTCATTACCTGCCGCGACATTGAGCACCAGATTCTCGATCCGAATGCCCCATTTGCCATCGCGATACAGGCCCGGCTCAATGGACGTAATCATGCCCTCCTCCATCGCCGTGTGCGGCTCGGGCATGCCTTGGCTGATAGTCTGCGGGCCTTCGTGGACGTTCATGAAATAACCGACGCCGTGACCCGTGCCATGCCCGTAATCAAAGCCCGCCGCCCAAATCGGCGCACGGGCAATCGCATCGAGATACGGCGACTTCACACCCTTTGGGAAGCGCGCAACGGATAGCGCAATCGTGCCCTTCAATACCAGCGTGTAATCGCGTTTTTGTTCCGCCGTGATCGCGGCCGGATTGCCAATCGGCCACACGCGCGTGATGTCGGTGGTGCCACCCAAATATTGGCCGCCGGAATCGATTAACAATAATCCATCACCTTCGATTACGGCGGCAGTCGCAACTTCTGCACGATAGTGATTTAACGCGCCATTGGCTTTGAAACCTGCGATGGTCGCAAAGCTACGGCTAACGAAACCCTCGCGACGCGAACGTGCCTCAGTGAGTTTTTCATCGATGGTCACTTCGGTAATCTTTTCGTGACCTTGCGCTCTTTCAAACCACGCATAAAACTCTGCCATCGCCGCACCATCCTGCTCCATCGTGCGACGCACATAATCGCGCTCGGCTTCGGTCTTCTTCGATTTTGCAAACGTGGTCGGGTTCACTTGCTCAATCACCTTCACGCTCGCAGGCACAGCCTCGCGCGAGCGATGCGTGATGCGACGTGGGTCGATCAATAGCGTTTCGTTTGACGAAATTTGTCCGAGACACGCGGCAACCGAGTCATACGCCGCAACGTGTACGCCATCTAATTTTAATTCCGCTTCAAGGGCTAAAGAAATTTTTCCCGGCATCACAAAAATGGTCGCATCCGTTGTCGAGATCAACGCATGCGCCACAAACACCGGATTAAAACTCACGTCGCTGCCACGCAGATTAAACAAGTAGGCGATGTCATCGAGGGTTGAGATGAAATGCCAGTCCGCATGGACGGCGTTCATCGCGGCGCGCGTCGCAGCGAGCTTGTCCGCGCGCGCAACGGTTGCGTGCGGGCCGACGTGCGTGTACACGGCCGCCTGCGGGAGTGCGGGACGATTGTTCCATGTTGCCTCCAGCACATCACAGTCGGTGCGCAAATTGACGCCGCGCGCGGTCAAGGCGGCCTCAAGCGCACGCGCAGAGGCGAGTGCAAGTACCGCGCCATCCACCGCCACATTGTTACCTGCGGCCACGTTATTCGCCAACCAATCCACATGCTCCGCACTCGCGCCAGATTTGATTTTGAAAAGCTGAATCCCGGTACCTGCTAATTCGCGCTCCGCCTGCTGCCAATAGCGGGAATCCGCAAACAGCAGCGCACGATCCAGCGTGACGACCAGCGTGCCCATCGAGCCCGTAAAACCCGAAAGCCATTCGCGACTCTTCCAACGCTCAGGTAAATATTCAGAAAGATGCGGGTCACTCGACGGCACCAGCAGCGCGTGAATATTTTCGTGCTTCATCGAATCGCGAAGGGTGGCGAGGCGGTTGATGATGATCGGATTATTCGTGATTGGCGTGTCCATGCTCACTCGATGAAATATTGTTTGGATCGACATTATTGCTGACGATGGCTACGGACGCACATGAATTGTGGCATTTGATTTTAATGTTGAAACGCTAGTATTGGCGGGGTTATTGGGGCATAAATGGCTGAAAGTATCCGTAGATATTGGGGTTTGTAATTCTCTAACCTAATTTCTCATTTGTCAGTGACCCCAAATACTTCACTGACGAGTTCCTTCCCCCGGTGACGGGGAAGGTTAGGATGGGGGCGATGCCTGCTGCGACGACACCCCCGTTCCGGCACGCGGTTATGCATGGAGTCACCACGGACATCACGGCTGGGGCTGGCACCACCATCGTCATGGATGGCATCGCGGTTGGCGTTGAAAATAATTTTCAGGGTGAGCAACGCGCCCTGATCACTTCACTGTTTGATAAACCATTTTGACCTTCACAACCTGCGTGCCCTCGCCTAACTGCGCAGTCGTTGTCGATTCAGCTTCAATGATCCAGCCGGTTTTTTGCTCTATGCGCTGCATCGTCACAGAGCCGGCTGTCGTACCGCGTTTGTCCAGAGCCTCGATGTCACTTTTGAATACCTTACCAGCGCCAGCTTGCGCCACCATCTTTCTAATGGCGGCTTTATATTCTTTGGCATCGAAGCGAATAATCTGTTTCACCGAAAATTCCCCGCTTCCTTTAGCGCCGGATTTTGCTTCTATGGAAACCGTGCCGAGCAATGGCTCCCCGCCAAAAGGGTTGGGTAAGCTGGTAGATAAAGATGAGGGCGTGTCAGTTTCATAAACCTCGCCAATCACACCGGCAAACTCGTTTATGAAACCTGTTGCCTGCGCAACAGTAACGGCGTCTGCGAATAAAAGCTTGCGGAAGCTCTGCGCTATCTCCACCCGGGTGTCGCGATCAACAGACATGCCGAACAGCAATGGGGAATCTTCGAGTGAGGTAAAAATTTTTTCGCGAACAGCGACTAAATTGGGCAAGGCTACATTTCCGACTTCCGGCTCAAGCGTCGCATCCAGCGGCGTATCTGAGAGCCGAAGCCACAGCATCTGATGAAGTGAAGGTGTCTTGCAAGCATCGTCGAGCTTCAGCGCCGAAAGTAGAAAACGCAAGTTTGCTGATTTTCCTTCACGCTTCAACACCTCCACGCGAAGCAGCCCATTCAATGTGCAGTTGCCACCCCGCAAGTCTCCCAACCGTTCCGTGCGAGAGCTAAGCTGATAATGACGAACTTGCCCAGCCACCCAACCAAATGGCACCGTGATTGTTTCTGCAAATGCAGGCGTTATCAACATAGATAGCGCAGCAAAAAAATATCCGACACGCTTGCGTGCGAGCGAAAAAATCAGTTTAGACATCGGGTTCCCAAGATTGTAAAAAGTCTTGAATATACTGGATGGAAAGTGAAAGCGCCTTCAACATACTTTTATTCCTACTGTGTGCCTAAATTTGCAATTCGTTTCTATTCACATTACAGCAGCACAGATGCGTGGTTTTTTGTAGGGTGGGCAAGCTTCATCTGCCCACGTGTTTGTGCCAATACCGCGTGGGCAAATGAAGCTTGCCCACCCTACGCCAACTCATAATTAATGACACGGTAGGATTATTCAAACAGCAGATATCGCGAAATGGATTTTGCCAACTCACCGTTCGCAAATTCGTTTAATGGTTTCATCAAAGATTGGCTTTTAGTTGCATGCAAGTCTTACTAAAACTTAACGCAACTCGCAGCGCGAGCAGAGCAACGCGAATCCCGCCGAATGAGATTCAAAATTTCGCATGCGGCGCAAACCGTTGCACTCAAAGCGCCCTACGCCACCTCATTAAAATGAAGCGCATCAACAACGCCAAACACATAAACGCAATCAAACCCATCACAATTGGCCGCTGTAGGTTCACCAGCACATCACCTCGCGAAAGAAGCAGCGCGCGACGTAGGTTCTCCTCAACCATCGCGCCGAATACAAAGCCAAAATGGAGGACTACGCTCGGTATTTCGACGCGATAAAACCACACGCCAATGATCGACAGAATCAGCAAAATACCGAGCATGATTTGCGGCGAATCAAGAATTTCATCCATCGGCAACATCACCGCAATTGTCACCAACAGCGCGCCGCGCCACAATGCGTTGACGAACGAGAATTGCGATTCCGTCAAACGCGATTGCAGATATATCGCCAGCCTCGTACGCGGCGCATGCATGATGAGCACGCGCGGCAGCAACACAAACGCGATCAACACCAGCCACGCAGAAATACCATCCGCAAGAATCTCCGCACCACCCGTGAATCGCGCTACGCCTGAATTCACGTCCACACCAATCATCGCCAATAACATCCCCGTAGCAATCGCACCCAGCGCGTGAATGACCGTGCGCGACGTGAACAAGCCGATCACCAATAACACGCAAGCAATTAAAGCGAGATATTCAGCGGGGCCGAATTTGAAGGCGATGGATTGGAGGAAGGAAGTCATTATTTTCAGTAATTTTAATGCGGTTCGTAGGGCGGGCTGAGCAACGCGAATCCCGCCGGATGTGACTCAAATTTTCGCATTCGGCGCAAATCGCTACGCTCAGTGCGCCCTACAAAATATTATTTATAACTCAAGCACTGGTGAGGCGTTTGAGGACTTTTTAGCCTGCACCCGTCCGGGTGTCTCCATCGAAAACACACGCAGATATTAGGCCTTACGATTTTTTACCAATGAAAATAGAACCGCAAATGTAGCCCGAACGGAGCAACGCGGATTCCGGGTTTTTCCATGCTCCACCGCCGACCCGCAATGCGCGTTGGTTCTTACGGGCAACGCGCTGACCAGTCCCTTCCCCCGGCGACGGGGCCCCCACAGGGACTTCCTACGGTCGAACGTTAGGATGGGGGCGATGCCTGCTTGCTACAAATCTCTATCCCGACCTTTGACTAACGGCAAACCCGCATCCGCAATCAACCCCAACGCTGCCGTCAAATCACCCGCATCGCCCGTTTCGCGTGCCGCATCCAACAACGCTGCGCAGTTAGCAGGTTCCTCTCGAAACCACGCAAGCGTTGCATGGCGATGCGAATCACTTCGCGGCTTATTTTTCATTGATGAGTTTCTCCAAACATTCCTTCATTCTGCGCTCGGCAATAACATCGAAATGACCAAGCCGCATCCGCGCGGCCTTCTCCACAGGCAAATCCATCCGCGACGCAAATTCACCTGGCGAAAGTCCGAGGCGACGAATTTCTTTGATGAGTTGCGCCATGAGTTTCGATTTTCTTTTGAGGCTTTCAGGATTGTGCAAGCCCAAATCGGCGTACACATTGCCGCTGCTTGCCATGCAGTCAATTGTGCGTACGCGCGGCTTTGCGGGCGGTGTTGAATCAACGGCGTTTCTTGAAATCTTTGTAGTCGTTGATGGCATGTTCGAGCTCCATTTTTAGAGATGGCTTTTATGCAGAATTATTTTTTATAGGTCAAGCATTGGTGCGGCATTTGAGTACTTTTTAGCCTGAAACACCCGTCAATATTAGGCCTTAATATTTTTCACCTATGAAAATCGAACCGCAAATGTAGCCCGGAGGGAGCAACGCGTATTCCGGGGTTTTCCATACGCCACGACCGTCCCGTAATGCGCTTCGCTTCTTACGGGCTACGCTTGCTGGACGCAGTTGAGAGGTATTCTCCCAAAGCAGCTGCCTCTTTAATTGGAAGTAAATATGATAACCATCCCAAGCCAGGATCGCGCAGTGCAAGCAAAACACCGTCCACCGGAACATGGTAAGTCGGCCGCGTACGCCATCTTGGATCAATGACCGTGCGCAGCTCAGTGCCCGCAGCCAGCTCGAATAATACCGGAGCTTGCATCACTGCTCTTATCCTAGCAAGGCAGCCGATAAGTATTTCCAATTCATTCGCTGACATACTCACATTCAACTTTTCGCCCTCCATACCCAAGCCGAGCGCAACTGTTCGTTTATCTTCGGAGAACTCGGGTACCAATTTCAGATGACCGATCTCACCCACGCAATTATTTTTAAAATTCGCATGTTCAAAACTTACAGTTTCGCTCGCTTTAAATGATTCTTCTGTATTCTGTATCCACGAAAATGAAAATGTATCACCAGAAGTTGTAAGACCGATTCGTGGTCTTCCTTCTTGATCTTTCATGATTCTCGTCATGCTAATTACATCTTTATTTTCTTGCGTCTGCCCTCCAAACCAAAGATCAATTTCGCGTCCAAGGCGGGCTTTAACGGCATTTTTAAACAAAGTAGGATTGCCGTCAAAATCGTATTGATCATAACCGTTTGCGCTACGCAGAAAAACAGAGCCCCCTGGCTTTTGTAACCAGTAAACAACCAAGCCATCGTGCTCTAAAAGCTCAGTAACCGACAACGAACAGCCTCCCAATTGTGGCGAACCCTGTGTAATTATCGTGCCTGGTAAAAGCTCCGCCAAAGAGGAATCGGTTGCACTAAAAGCGTAAGCGCATAACTTCACACCTGAACCAGACAACAGGTAAGGAATCGCTACTCCGCCCACCGATCTATCGCTAGATGTAACAAACATCGTGTGCATTGCTACTATTACCTGCATCAAACCTTGCGGGGTGCCCTGCCCTTTCTCGCCAGCCACACCAAACACGAAAGTTACTATTGCGTCCGGCGGGTGGTCTATAGATTTATCGTGCCTAATCTGCTGCAGTTTCTCAAAACGTGCAAGTTGACCGAGGTACAGGGTCTGGACTTCACTTAATACACCGTCCGAAATTTTGAATAGTCGAGGAGCACCGCAATCAAAGAAACCATATGCAAAATCTACTTCACAACCACTTTCTATATGACCTGCAAGCAATACCGCGATTGCAGCACAACCATGTGGCGTTTCGCCCACAGCTTTCAGCAAGACTAATGCTTTGCCCACATCACCAGCGAAACCAATGAGAGAACAATTTCCGATTGAATAAATTTTCGGCTGGTTAATTTGGCGCAATGACCCGAGCGCGGGATTGGTAATGGATGTGTCCGCAGCCATCCAAATTTTGCCGTCTTCGACAGCAGCAACCAGTAGGGTCATAAAGAAAATCCAAATTTAAATAAATTGACAATAATTTTTCTTACGGGCTGCCCAGCCATTGCATAGTCGCCTTGATTGCACACCACTATTTACCCACCCCGGCAATACTCCACCGCCTGCTCCACCCGATCCACGCCAATCACTTCCATGCCTTCAATCTTGTGTTTCGGCTTATTCGCTTTCGGCACAATCGCGTGAGTAAATCCCAGCTTGGCGGCTTCGCGTAATCGTTCTTGGCCGCGCTGCACGGGGCGGACTTCGCCCGCCAGGCCGATCTCGCCGAAGACGACGTGTTTGGCGGGGAGTGGTTTGTTTTTGAAACTG
>JANMQR010000339.1:0-9198 GCA_031370625.1 Burkholderiales bacterium
AATGGGGCTCGCCCGTATTGCCGCTGTTCCCCACACGACCAATTTGATCACCCACAGACACTTGATTTCCCGCGGCAACAGACACGCTCCCCGGCTTAAGGTGGCCGAGCAATACATCGGCGTTTTTGCAGCGTAACAACACATGGTTGCCCGCCATATGCTCGCGATCCATCTTCGGCGGCTGCATGTCAGGCACACCGTCTAAAGCGATTAACGCGAGGCCACCGCAAGGCGCGTAAACGGGCACACCGTAAATGTCGTAGGCACTAGGTTCGCTGGGCTGCAAGCCGTTGGCGCGCAACCCTAATTTATTGAGCTTGACGATGTCCACACCGTACGATTGCCCACGGTAGGCATGGAAGCGCTCCATCGCTGCATCGAGCGTCATCAGGTGCGCGTTGACGTTCAAGGTGCTGCCGCCATTGACCACGAGGTACGTTCCGCCCTTCAGCGGAAATGTCAGATCAACCATCACACCCGCTTGTGGCTCTCGGCCGGTCAACGCTTTTGCTGACTCAACGACGCCCCAGCCGCCAATAGCGACGAAGACCGCCGTGAATATCCAGTCTTTCCAGTCCGATGGCAGACGTGACGCGGACGGATCGCGTCGTCGCCAACCCACCAAAACTGCGACCAGCAGCAACGCCGCGAACACACAAGGCGTCCACCACGGCGGGAAAAGCCACAGCCCATTCAGCGCCAGTGCAAACAAGCCAGCCGCCGTGCCGACGATCTGACAGAAAAACCGAAGCGTACTTTTTAGTGGAGCTAGCGCAATCCAAGCAATAAGGAATAGCGGCAGCGCCAGTTGAAGCAAAAACATTGCAGTCATGGTATTAAAAACTCCTGCGATGAATACGCTGCACAGTTAGGGGCTTGTTGAAATTCTGCTGCGCTTGGCCATGCGGCGTTGCAAAGCGGCTCAAAATCCTCGTGTATACCCTATACACTCCGGTTTTTCGCCCCTTTGCGCCTTGCCTGACCTGCGCTCGCGACGAATCTCAACAAGCCCTTAGACATTCACGCCGCCCGCTTGCGTCAACGTTTTAGGGCCCCACACTACAACGACGACCAACGCTGTACCGGTCATGACGAGTCCGCCAAACCGCATATCGAAGTGCGATCCGTACACCGGAAACAGCAGGTAGGCAAGGTTCACCGTGGCGTGAAACAGCGCGGCGGCAAACACGCGTTTTCCCGTGTTGTTATAAAGCCAGACCGTAAAAATACGAATCGTCAGCGCGTATAAACACCACCATGCAATCCATGTCAGGGAGCGGCCTATCGCAAGCAGCGGCGTGAGGTGCCAGAGCACGCCCACCAGCCCCAAGAGCAGGCTGGCGCGCAACGCACCCCAGCGCGCTTGCATGGGCTCGAGTGCATAGCCCGACCAGCCCAACTCTTCACCCAGCGCACCGACAAAGAAGGCCGCAAACAGCAACAGCGCAGACCCTAGGTGAATTTGCGGGGTTGGCAGCGGCATGTCCATCCAGCGCATCAATGCGTAGACTGCGAAGCTGACTGTGGGCATCAGGAACAGAACGGGCACCAGCCAGCGTTTCGATTTGATTCGTTTGAAATCGAAGGATCGCATAAGCAGCGCCCGCGCGCCCGCCGAGCGTTCATCACGATAGACACATATCAACGCAGCCGCCATAGGGCAAAAGCCCATGAGTGCGCTCACTGAAAGCCCCGGCAACAACTGCAAATCAGTCGCGCCGCCAATCCACCAGAACGGAACGGAGAGCGCGAAAACGAGTACGAAGAAAGCTCGCAGGCGGGTTAGCGGAATCAATGGATCAAGGCGTGCGTGCATCAAACATTACCTCGGGATATTGACGTGCCAGATCGTCAATCGCCGCTTCCGCACCGCCCAGCAAGTGCCGGTTGAAGAACGCCAACGAGTACGCGTTGACGATGTGGTGTGCACGCTCTGCGTCGATTGGGCCGGTGATACCCAACCACGGCAGCAGCGGTGACCAGAGCGGAACGTCGGTCAGATTGACGTGGAATATGCCCGGCACCTGCACGAGATAGGCCTTACCCCGCGAGTTATCAAACGCAGCGCGCATGCTGGTCTGATGTTCGCTGATGTCAACTTCTGACCAACCGCCCGAGCGGCGTCGTTCCAGCCGCATCGTCTCGACGTCGCGGGTGATCCATAGCGCGGGCTGTTGCAAACCAGATTTGACAACATCAACTGGCATGGGGGCGTCCATGAACAGGCAGGCCCGCAAGCGCGGCTCGATCCGGCAAGCTTCGCTGCCGACAATTCCACCAAGCGAGACGCCGAAGGTGCCTACCTTCTGAAGATCCAGCCGCCCGGTTAAGATCGCGTTCGGGTCGGCCTCATTTATCGCAGCGAGTTGATTGAGCGTGAAGCTCACGTCTTGCGCAAGATAAGGGATGATGCCTTTATCAAACGCGCGACCGCCCAACATCGGCGCAACACCTGCCGGACTGTAGCTTCGGCGAATCAAGGGCATCATCTGATCGAGCGGCAGTGCGCCCACTTCGCGCCCATCCGGAAAAACGACCACCGCTGCGGTGCGTGGTTGATCGATAGCCGCAACCACGAACCCCTTCGAGACCAATGCCTCCACTTGAAACGTGTTCATCTGGCGAAAGCCGATAGCGCCCTCCAGAAAGATGAGCACCGGGTAGGTGGGCTTTTCATCGGCCGCCGGTACACCGAGCATGGCGTGGGTGGTGACGTATTTGAATTGCCCGAATACGGCTGTCGGCAGTTTTTTCAGCCGCGAGAGCGCGTTTGCAAGCGCGTCAGCATTTTGCACATAGGGTGCGCGAGCTGATGGTGGTGTTGATGGAATTGGCGCCTCTGCCTTGGCGGGATACCAGATTTGCACCATCAGCTCGCGGCGGGCAGTCGCATCGGTGCTGAAGACATCCTTACGCTCGGTATCGACCCAGTGATAGGTCAATGTGCCTATCGCATGAGATCCGCCAGGACTCGGAAAGTGAAACACCGGCCGCATGATCGACAGCGCGATAAATATCGTAATGGCCAGTACGCTCAAGCCAAGCGCCAGGAGGAGACCAAGCCGAAGGGTTGGATTCCGTCTACCAATCAAACAGAATGGAATTAACAGCGCGCTCCTGCGGATAGCCGCGAAACGGCTGGCATTGCGCCGCGACTGCTTCATCTTCACGGTTTGGCCTTTGCAGCGAGTAGCTTCAATATCTCTACCAGCACCTCGTCGTCATGCCCTATCCACGTGTGTCCGCCCGACTCAAAACCAATGAACTTCGCGCCGGTAATCTGGCCGGCCGTGTACTGCGCGCTGGCATAGGTGCCGTAGCCATCGTCACGCGTGCTGATAACCAGCGTTGGTGCGCGAATCAACTCAAGCGGACTCGGTTGGAGGCTCTTGCTGGATAACGTGTCGCTGCGCAACCCCACTGCGCGCGCGGACACCGGCAAGATATTGTTGAGCATCGCATTTACCCGCGCACGTTCTTGCGCGCTGGCCGTGGCGAGAAGCTCGGGCGGTGTAGCAAGAACAACCCTGATGACCTGGTCGCGCGCTACATGAAGGGCGACCCAGAATAAAAAATCTGATCCGAGCATCCGCATCATTATTTTTTCGACCGAAGGCGGCAACGGTGCCGCAGATTCAGTGATCGCGGGCGGCTTGTAGGCTAGCGGCACCAAAAGCATCAGTGCGCTGACGCGATCAGGGTGGTCAATTGCCATCTGAAGCGCTGACGGCGCACCCGCTGAACCGCCTAATACACCAGCTTGGCGAATGCCTAACGTATCGAGCAAGCACACATGCGCATCGGCCTGCGCGGCCGCTGAAGCGTTAACCGGCATAGGTGTCTGCAAATAGCCAAAGCGCGACATCGCGATCACGCGTACACCCCGCTCGGCAAGTGCGCCCGCGAAGGCCATGCCCTGATCGTGCCCGCCGCCGCTGCCGTGCACCATCAACAAAGGGATACCCGCACCTGCCTCCTGATATTCAATCGGACCGCAACGGGTCGCCACGATTACACTGGCTTTTGCAGCGCGTACACGCGCGGCTGTGATGTCTCTGTCGAAGCGCCACCAGATCACGGCGACCGTAACCGTAGTCACGACCAGCAATGCGCTGAGCAATAATCTGGCACGACTCATCTGCATGATCAGCTGCCCAACGGCGGTTTGCGCAGGTTCATCACCGTTGCCCCAAACGCCGGTGCAAACAACAAAACCAGAAAGCCCAATCCCATCAACCCACCCTGCGATAAATCGTATTCCACGAGCATGTGCTGCATCGAATAGCCAATCGCCAAACCTACACCGAACTCGAAGCACAACATCAATACCACCCATAGCATGCCGACTTGGAGTTGCGCCTTAAAGGTTCGCGCATCCAGCCAGCGCGCCGTCAACCACGCGATAAATAGAAACGATATTGATGCAGCCACTACGCCAATTTGATGCGACGTGTGTTCGCCCAGCGCAGGTACGAGCCATAGGCGGCGAATCGTTCCGTTGATCGATTCAGCCGCAAGAATAAGCAACCAAATGGCAATTGCGCGCCGTAAGTTCATATCAATACCACCTCAATTGGCCGACGAAGAGAGCGCGGCATTTCCAGGCCGCGTCCAAAGCGCACCACCAAGTCTGGTCGTTGTGCGCCAATGCCGAGATAGTTTGCAAACTGTGGCCGTAGTGTTGACACTTCGACCGGCTGATTGAGAAACGCATTGCGAATGTTCAACGCCGCGGCCTGCAATGCAAAGCGCTCGTAGCAACGCCCCGCTTCAAGCCAGTGTTGTTTGTCATTTTTTTCGGAAACAAACACGGCAATACCAGCAGAGCTGCGCACGTGCTTCGCATATTTTTCATTTTCGTTTTTTGTTGTAAAAAATAAATTGAATAATGGACTTCCCAGCCATCGCGGCAACTCCGGATTACCGGATGACTTCGCAAACAAGCCATCACCATGACTCACGGCCTCGTCACCGCCAAAGCGAATCCACTGTTTTAGCTCTGCCACAAAAGCCGGATCATTCATCTGTGCGGTATTGCCTTGAACGACATACTCCAGCACTTTTTCCATCGCGCTTTTTTCGGTGAGCAAGATCACGCGCACCCCATTGCCTGTGCCCGCTTGTTCGAGCAACTTTAATTCCTCATTCGACAACGGCTTGCCGCCAAATTCGCCGCGCGTGCATTGACGTTTTGGAATCGCGTTGAATAAGGGCGAGACAATCGCTCTCGTTGGCTCCAGTGCAATTTGTAATGCGCCGTTGGTTGAAGCATCGAATCGTGAATCGCCATCAAAACCGTTGGCGCGTGCAGCTTGCAACAGATTTTCAGCCGCGCAGCCGAGTGAAACATAAAGATGATGATCATCCGGATCCACCGCCGGGCAACGCCGCGCAAGATCAGGCAATATGGAAATTGTCCGGTTGTCGATATGAAATTTCCAGCATTGCGTGTTGTGACTCGATGGCGCAAGCGTGGCATAACATACAAGCTCGCGCATCAACGCGTCATTGGCGCCAAGCATTCCTTCTGTGTGACGCCAAGTTGTACGCACTGCTTGGTCGTATTGCGCAGTGCCGGAAGTGCAGCCGCCAGCACCAAGTACCGTACCAACACCAGCGGCTGAAATTACGAATTGTCTTCTTGTAAGCATCGCATCACCTTTAAAACTCCAGCACTGGCGGGCAACTTGAAGGCAAATGCCTTGAAGATGCACGCCATTAAATGAGTTTGCCAATATATATTCACATCACTTGAACGCTTTGATCAACGCCTCAAATTGAGTTTTCAGCGATTTGTCGTGCGGCGTGATCGGCGGAATTTTGCGATCAATTCCCAGCAATTCATAGACAGCCATTTGTGCGGCGCGCACCGAATATTCCACGGTGAAAACCACATCATCTTTAATCTCGACGAACTGGCTGATGAAGGCAAAATTCTTTGAACCTGGCGGCACCGGCAACGGACGATCACTCAGCTCGCGCGGCATAAACATGCTGGTGATGTAGGGCATGCGGCAGGGAATGCAATTGGCGGATTCGACCGTTTCGGGGTCGAAGCGCATATGCCCGCACAGCTCCTGCAAAATTTCTGCGCCGTTGCAATCTGCCATCGGCTTGGCAACAAAGTTACCAATGCGATCCGGGAATAATGCGTATCCCCAAAACACCTGAACATCGGCAGGCTGGTTGATAAAGTGCGGTTGATGCGCGAGCACAATCGACATAAACCAGTTTGAATCTTTGAATGTCACCAGCCCGCCGGTACCTGCTTCGTTGCCGCTAAATTCATTCATTTTGTCAAAGAAGGCAGGCGTCTTGAATGTAACGGTAAACGATGCCCAATACGACTGCGCAATCGAGCTATTAAAGGCTGCCGGATTGCCAAAGTGCGGTCGTCCGTTCGCCAACTTTTCCCATAGCGTCCAACCACCACTGTCCGCCTTGGTCAGTTTCTTAGGCGCGCTCGTCATCGAGCCCAGGCTTGAAGCATCGGTCATCGAAGCGTTTTGAAAGAACACAAGATCGCCCCCATTAACAGTGATGGTTTCGCTTTTGTCACCTCTGCGACATTGAATCGCTGACACGTAAAATTGCCCTGCCTCGTCCTTGTGTTCAAGATCGGTCACGGTGCAATTGGCGATAAGCCGTACGCCTTGCGCTTCGAGCCATTTCTGCAAAGGCAGAACCAGTGAATCATATTGGTTGTAAACGGTGCGCTTCACGCCGCCGAGAGTTTCAATGCGGGAAAACTCCAGCATGAAGCGATGCAGATAGCGCTTGAATTCTACCGCGCTGTGCCACGGCTGGAAGGCAAACGTGGTGGCCCACATGTACCAGAATTCGCTTCCAAAAAACGATGGCGAAAGATGGTCGGTGATGCAATCGGCACCCAGCGTTTCTTCATCAGCGTTAGTCAACTTCAGCAATTCCATACGATCTTGCATCGAGAAGCCCATCGAGGAAACAGGCACCTTTGCGCGACGGCTGTCCACCAATCTCGCCATTGAATTCGGTACGTATTTCTCGTTGAATTCAACGGTTTCATCGAATACCGTTTTGTTTTTATCGGTCAGCGATGGAATGGTTTTATAAAGATCCCACATGCATTCATAGTTGTCAGTCGTCAACATGCGTCCACCACGCAATGAATAGCCGTGAACGGGATCGCCAGCACCGTCGAGGCTCCCGCCCATGATCGGCAGCGCCTCACGAATTGAAATATGGTCGCCTCGTATTCCGCCGTCGCGGATCATAAAGGCAGCGGCGGCGAGCGAGCCAATGCCGCCGCCGATGAGATACGCTTTTGATTCTGGACTCATGTGTTTATCCTCAGAAGATTTTGGTTAGGACAAACGATACCAGTCTGCCGAATTGCAAGTCTGGCCGAACCGCATGCTTCTGCTTTGAGGATTATCAATATGACGTGAATTGGCAATGAAGATACTGAATGCTGGATCACACCGTGACCAATGTTTTTTTCTAATTAGGAAAAGGAATTTTGTGATGATAAAAATTATTCTTGCCGTTGATGGTTCCGAGCCGTCGCTCGCGGCGACGCGTGCGGTCATCAAACATCGCCCGATGTTTGTAGCGCCTGTTGAGATTCATTTGATCCATGTCTCGGCACCGATACCACGTCCATACGGAATGCATTTAGTGGTCGACAGCGCGACCATCGAACGCATCGTCAAGGAGGATGCTGAACAGGCAATGATGAGCAGCAAAATATTGTTCGAAAAATGGGGCATTGCCTACAAGAGCCAACATTTTGTCGGCGAAGTTGCGCACACCATCAACGAATTCGCGGCCTCTCACGAAGCCGACTTTATTTATGTGGGGGCACGCGGTCTGGGTGTGTTTCGCGGCGCGGTACTGGGCTCGACCACGATGAAGCTTTTGCAGACGGCGGCCACGCCAGTGGTGGTAATTCATGCAACGACCCATTAGAACCAGAGAGCTATCCGACGCAGCTTGCGCGCATCCGGCAAGCTCGCATAAACTGAGTTCATGCCCGAATCACTGGAAAACATGCTTCGCACCGAGCGCCGACTGGCCGCGATGGTTGAGACCACGACTGACGCGATCTTAATTCTCGATCACGAGCAAAAAATAACGCTCGCCAATCAGGCGGCGGAGCGCCTGTTCGGCTACTCGCAGGATCGCCTCTTGCACCAACCCGTCGAAATGCTAATCCCAACGCGCTTTCACAGGGCGCATCATCATCACGTGGAAGGATTTGGCAAAACCGGCACCAGCGTCAGACGCATGGGTGGTGAGGCCAATGTTGTGGGCATGCGCGCCGACGGCACCGAGTTTCCAATCGATGCATCCATTTCGCATTTGCTGGAAGACGGCAAACCGCTTTACACCGTGATTTTGCGTGACATTACGGAACGCAAACGCGCTGAACAAGAACTCAGACTGTCGCGCGAATATCTGCGTAATCTTTACGACAACCTGCAAACCATTCGCGAGGAAGAACGTAAACGCATTGCTCGCGAACTTCACGATGACCTGGGACAAACGCTGGGTGCGGTGCGCATTGATCTCACGCTGCTCAGGAACGAATTACCAGCGGACACGCCAGCGCTTGAAAAAAACGCCGCGCTGATTGATAAACTATTGCTCAGCGCAATTACCTCCGTGCGCCGGATATCGTCGGATCTTCGCCCGCGTCCGCTCGACGATTTAGGGCTGGTTCCTGCACTGCAGATGCTTGCTGGTGAATTTTCGCAACGACACAATGTGCCGTGCGAAGTCATTGCGCCGTCGGATGACGTTCCGCTTCCGGATGAAATCGCGTCACCGCTGTTTCGCATGGTGCAGGAGTCACTCAACAATGTGGCTAAACATGCCGGTGCAACAACGGTGCGAATTGAACTCAACGTGGATGAAAATAGCTTGTCCTTGACTATCGCTGACGATGGCAAGGGGCTGCTAGCAGCTGACACTAATAAGGCTGATTCATTCGGGCTCATCGGTATGCGCGAACGCGCGTGGGCGATGGGCGGTAGTCTGGATATCTGGAGCTCTGACTTGAACAGTGACCCCAATCAAATGCGCAAGGGCACCACCGTCACCATCTCAATTCCGCTTGACGAGAAAAGTGTTGCGCGTGCGGATCGCTCAAGCTAGCGCACGACCAGCACGGGTATTTTGGTAAGCGACAGCACTTTCTGTGTCTCGCTGCCCAGCAGC
>JANMQR010000372.1:0-16455 GCA_031370625.1 Burkholderiales bacterium
TTGGGTTGGGAAAATACCAAGATTGAGCTCACTCCTTTCAGCCCAACGCGATTTATTGATTACACGAACACCTTCGGAACCAAGAGCAACACTATTCGCGGCGCGCTTGGTTATTCGCGCGATACGCGCGACAGCATTTACTTTCCGTCGCGTGGTTATTTGATTGAAATCGGCGGAGAGGCGGGTTTACCCGGCGGCGATATCAAATATGTTCGTGGCCAGGCAAAGGTGCAGTATTTGCGTCCCGTTTGGGGGCCCATTGTGCTGAGTGTTAATGCTGAGCTGGGCGCTGGCACAGGCTACGGCGGCAAACCACTACCGTTCTTTAAGAATTTCTACGCCGGTGGCGTTGACTCAATTCGCGGTTTCGAATCCAACACGCTTGGACCGCGTGACGCCAATGGCGATTTTGTGGGCGGTAATAAACGCTTTGTTAGCAACATAGAATTGTTATTCCCATTGCCCGGCGTTAAAACTGACAAGTCGGTGCGTCTATCCGCGTTCTACGATATCGGTAATGTTTACGGCGGAAAAGAAAAAATTACCTTCAAGGATATGCGCTCGTCCGTAGGCATCGCTGTGAGCTGGTTCTCGCCAGTGGGCCCGCTTAAATTTAGTTTGGCGAAGCCAATCAAGAAAGAGCCCGAAGATCGGGTTGAGCGCTTTCAGTTCTTGCTGGGGCGGGCATTCTAGGGGCTTGTTGAAATTCGTCGCGAGCGCAGGTCAGGCAAGGCGCAAAGGGGCGAAAAACCGGAGTGTATGGGGTATACACGAGGATTTTGAGCCGCTTTGCAACGCCGCATGGCCAAACGCAGCAGAATTTCAACAAGCCGCTAGGTTTAGGATCGGCCAAGGGTGAACGTAATTAAGGTGAAAAAGATGGGTATTTTGAATAAGACCTTACTGATTTCAGGTTTTCTGTTGGCAACTATTGCCAGCAGCACGCTAACGAATGCCAGCGCAGCGGAGCTTAAAATCGGCGTCGTGAACCAAGAGAGATTACTGCGTGAGTCGGCGCCTGCCAAGCGTTCGCAGGGACGTTTGGATAAGGAGTTCGCGGCACGACGAGCGGAGCTGGATCGCATGCAGAAACAGGGTCGTGATCTGGAAACGACGCTGCAAAAAGAAGGCGTGACGATGCCGGAGGCTGATCGTGTGGCGAAAGAACGTCAGATTGCGCAATTGACCCGCGATTTCCAACGCATGCAGCGCGAGATTCGGGAAGATCGCACCTTGCGTCAGAATGAGGAGTTGGCGTCGATTCAAGAGCTTGCACAGAAAGCCATTTCCGAGATTGCGGACAAAGAAAAATTTGATCTCATTTTGCAAGACGCCGTTTTTGTGAGCCCGCGCATCGACATTACCGATAAAGTGATTAAGGCGTTGGCGGATAAATAAGCTGACGCTCAAGTGTAAAAACGGCCTTCTCGAAACAGAAAGGCCGTTTTTTTTGGTGCGGCCAGCATTGTTTAATTCATGGCGGGTCCGCCGTGCGAAAATACCAACATGTTGCTACGCGATCTACAACTAAAATTCGGCGGTGAGCGTTTGGGCGAAGTCTCGCGCTCGCTTACGGGCGTGGGCACCATCGAGCGCGCGACCGAATCTGAAATTACTTTTCTAGCCAATCCAAAATATCGCGCTGCCCTTACGGCCACCAATGCCGGTGCCGTGATAGTGAGTGAGAAAGAGCGTGACGCGACGACGAAGCCGCGCCTTATCGTGAGCAATCCCTACGCTTACTTTGCAAGAGTCGCGCAATTGTTTTCGCCACCGATTTCGTTCATTGCAGGTGTGCATTCATCTGCGGTCGTAGGTGCAAATGCGCGTGTGGCCGCAAGTGCTTCCATCGCAGAGTTTGTGTCTATTGGTGATGATGTCGTCATCGGCGAAAACGTGCGCGTTGGTGCGGGTTCAGTCATTGGCAACAATGTATCCATCGCTAACGATACGCATCTTGTCGCGCGCGTGACGGTTTATCGCCACTGTCAAATTGGTGCGCGCAATCTCATTCACGCGGGCGTCGTTATCGGCGCGGATGGTTTCGGCTTTGCGCCCGACTTCAATGCGGGCGAGGGCCAGTGGCAAAAGATTCCGCAAACCGGGCGTGTGATTATTGGTGATGATGTCGAAATTGGTGCGAACACCACCATCGACCGCGGCGCGATGGACGATACCGTGATTGGTAATGACGTGAAGCTCGATAACCAGATTCAGGTCGGCCATAATTGCGTTATCGGTGATCACACCGTAGTTTCAGGCTGTGTCGGTATTGCGGGCAGTACCAAAATCGGCAAGCGCGTCATGATCGGCGGCAAGGCGGGCATTATTGGGCACTTGACGATTGGCGATGATGTCATCATTTCTGCAATGACCTTGGTGACCAAATCCGTTCTTAAAGCTGGCACTTATACTTCGGGCACACCGTTGATGCCACATCGCGAATGGCTTAAAAACGCCGCGCATTTACGCAGGCTGGATTTGATGGCTAAAAAAATCAAACTCGGCACGAATAAAACAGAAGAGGGAGAATAAATAATGACCGTGATGCAGAGCGATGAGATAAAGGAATATTTACCGCACAGATATCCATTCTTGCTGGTGGATCGTGTGATTGAATTGATTCCAAACGAACATATCAAAGCGATCAAAAATGTGTCGGTAAATGAGCCTTTTTTTCAAGGCCATTTTCCACACTATGCGGTGATGCCTGGCGTATTGATCATCGAAGCGCTCGCGCAAACCGCAGCCCTGCTGGCGATGAAAAGTGCCGGTGAAAAGCGCGACGACAAAACCGTGGTTTATTTAGCAGGTATTGATGATGCGAGATTCAAGCGCCCCGTTGTGCCCGGCGATACGCTGACGATGACGGCAAAAATTTTGATTGAGAAACGTGGCGTGGTGAAATTCGCTGTGCAGGCGCGTGTAGGTGATGCACTCGCGTGCGAGGCTGAATTGCTTTGCACCAAGCGGTCGATTGCATAATGCAGGCGGCAAATATTTCATCGATTCATCCCACCGCGATTATCGACGCGCGTGCCAAGCTGGGCAATAACGTTTCGGTCGGTGCTTATAGCGTGATTGATGGTGATGTCGAGATCGGTGACAACACGAGCGTGGGCCATCATTGCGTCATTACGGGTCATACACGCATTGGTGCGGACAATCGTATTTTTCATTTCGTCTCGCTGGGCGAAGCGAACCAGGATAAAAAATATAACAACGAACCCACGCGGCTTGAAATCGGCGACCGTAATACCATTCGTGAATATTGCAGCTTTAATCGCGGCACGGTTCAAGATACCGGCACCACGCAGATTGGTAACGATAATTGGCTGATGGCTTATGTACACATCGCGCATGATTGCGTCCTCGGCGATAACACCACGATTGCCAATTGCACGCAGCTCGCGGGCCATGTCCAGGTGGGTGATTGGGCAACGCTTGGCGGTTTTACCGGCGTGCACCAATTTGTGAAAATCGGTGCGCATGCGATGTGTGGCGTGTCGAGTGTTGTCTTGATGGATATTCCGCCGTACGTTACGGTCGGCGGCAATCCACTATCTGCGGTTGGCGTGAACAGTGAAGGTTTGAAACGGCGCGGCTATTCGCCTGAACAAATTGCGAATCTCAAACGCGCTTATAAAACTTTATATCGCAGTGGACTGACATTTGCGGAATCCAAAGTCGCGCTTGAAACGGAAGCTTTGAACGCACCGGAAGTTCAAGTGCTGACTGAATTCTTGAATCGGAGCACGCGTGGCATCGTCAGATAAATCAATATGAAAATTGGTATCGTAGCGGGCGAAGCGTCAGGCGACATATTGGGCGCGCAATTGATCAAGGCGTTAAAAGTTGAATATCCCGATCTTGAATTTGTCGGTATTGCTGGACCGCGGATGCAATCTGAAGGTGCTGCTTCGTGGTACTCGATGGAAAAACTGGCGGTGCGTGGTTACGTTGAAGTGCTGCGACGTTATCGTGAATTAGTCGGTATTCGCAATGGTCTGCGCGAGCGTTTGCTCAAGGAGCGGCTGGCCTTGTTTATCGGCATTGATGCGCCGGACTTTAATTTGGGTCTTGAGCGTGCGCTGAAAGCGGCGGGCATTCCCACCGTGCATTATGTGAGCCCGTCGATTTGGGCGTGGCGCGGCGAGCGCATCAAGAAAATCAAGGGCAGCATTGACAAAATGCTAACCATTTTCCCGTTTGAACCCGCAATCTATGAGCGTGAGGGCATTGCCGCGACTTATGTGGGGCATCCTACGGCGGATGCGATTCCGCAGACGCCACAGCGCAAAAGTGCGCGCGAGCAACTGCGTTTGGGCGTGACCGACTTAATTGTTGCGTTGCTGCCCGGCTCGCGCCAGACCGAGCTCGATTATCATGCAGAATTGTTTATCGACACTGCGCGCGAATTGCTTGAACAATTTCCTACCGCACGTTTTTTGGTGCCGCTCGCCACGCGTGAAACGCGTGAACAATTTGACGGTGCGCGCTATCGCCTGAACGCGCAACATTTACCGATTCAAATTTTATTTGGACATGCCAATTTAGCTCTGGCGGCGGCTGATGTTGCGTTGGTCGCCAGCGGCACCGCCACGCTTGAGGCGGCGATGCTGCGTTGCCCGCATGTCGTCGCATATCGTATGTCGCCCACCACCTACCGCATCATGAAGCGAAAAGCGTATTTACCGTATGTGGGTCTGCCCAATATTCTGGCCGGCGAATGGCTGGTGCCGGAATTGTTGCAGGATGATGCAACGCCGGAAAATCTGGCGCGTGCGTTGGGCAACTGGCTGAAACATCATGACGCCGCCACACGATTACGCGAACGGTTTGGCGAAATTCATGCCTCACTTGCAGTTGACAATGCCGCGCGGGTTAGAGATGCGCTGCGCCCATTTCTGCGGCACGCGTGAGCAAGATTAACTACCGATGCGGCGTAGATGAAGCAGGGCGCGGGCCTTTGGCTGGTGCGGTGTTTGCGGCAGCGGTGATCCTTGATCCATTACGTCCGATCAAAGGATTAGCCGACTCAAAAACGTTATCAGAAAAGCGCCGCGACCTATTAGCGATTGAAATTCGCGAGCATGCGCTGTCATTTTCAATTGCCTTCGCGAGCGTTGAAGAAATTGATGCGATCAATATTTTGCAAGCGACTTTGCTTGCGATGAAACGCGCTGTCGAAGGTCTCGCGCGTACGCCCAGTGAGGTTTTAGTAGACGGCTTGCACGTGCCAAAAATATCATTCAAGAGTCGCGCGATTGTCGAAGGCGACAGATTGATTGAAGAAATTTCCGCTGCCTCAATTCTTGCCAAAACCGCGCGTGACGCAGAAATGCGCGCACTGCATATCCAATTCCCGCAATACAATTTTCGGCAGCACAAAGGCTACGGCACAGCCGAGCACATGCGCGCAATAGAACTCTACGGCCCATGCGAGCTGCACCGGCGAAGCTTTGCGCCCGTGCGTGCAGCGTACGCGCAGGCTGCATTTGAGTTCGCAAAATGAAAGTAATACGCTCACGCGATAATGCATTTGTGAAGCAGCTTATTCAGCTGGCCTACTCGTCGCGCGAGCGGAAAAAGGTGGGCTTGACGGTGCTGGATGGCATTCATTTGGTGCGAGCATATATCGATGCGATGGGTGCGCCTCGCGCCATTGCTGTGGCTGAATCAGCGCTGGTGGTTCCCGAAATCGCGGCATGGTTGCCAACAATTGAAGCTAATTTTCCACGCACCATCATCAATATTTTAAGCGCGCCACTCATTGCAGAAGCGTCCAGCCTGGATTCGCCTGCGATGGTGTTGGCAGAAGTCGAAACGCCAGAGCCGCGGGCAACGCCCTTCGATGCCAGCGCGGTATTGGTGCTTGAGGATATACAGGATCCGGGTAATGTGGGATCGATGTTGCGAAGCGCGGCGGCAGCGGGTGTGGCGGAAGTTGTGCTGTCTAAATCTTGCGCATTCGCATGGTCGCCCAAAGTATTGCGCGCGGCGCAAGGGGCACATTTTTTGCTCAATATTGTTGAAGGTGCAGACGTGGTTGAATTTGTACGCCAGTACCAAGGGCAGTCACTTGCGTTCGTGCCGGTCGCGTCGAAAGTGGCGAGTAACCCAGCGGCAAATTTTTATGATTTCAAACTCACCGGTGCCACCGCGTTTTTGATCGGCAACGAAGGCGCGGGGCTTTCGCCGCAACTCCTGCAGGTAGCGAGCGTCGGTGTAACGGTACCCATGCCCGGTGGAGTTGAGTCGCTGAACGCGGCCGCTTGTGCGGCAATTGGGATGTTTGAAATGGTGAGGCAACGTCGCAGCGCATAGCAATCTAGTTGTCGCGAAAACAGTTGTTCGGATTAAATGGGGGGAGTATTTTGGGTACACAGTCCGATCTGCCTACTGCAAATAGTGGCCGCAATTACCGTTACTACGAACTGGTGATGGTTGGTTTTGTCGCCGTTTATCTTTGTTCAAATCTCATCGGCCCAGCCAAAGCGGCGCAGCTGGATTTGCCGATCATCGGCGCGTTTACTTTTGGCGCGGGTGTGTTGTTTTTCCCGCTCTCGTATGTGTTCGGCGATATCTTGACGGAAGTTTATGGCTACGCGCGAGCACGTAAAGTCATCTGGGCTGGGTTTGGCGCGATGGCATTTGCCGCGATTATGGCGACAGTGGTGGTGAATCTGCCGCCCGCACCGGGGTGGCCAAATCAAGCGGCTTACGAGACTGTTTTCGGCCAAACGCCGCGTATCGTGGCGGCCTCAATGATTGCCTATTTTTGCGGCGAGTTTGTGAACTCATATGTGCTCGCGAAAATGAAGATTGCTGCTGATGGCCAGCGGATGAGCGTGCGTTTTGTGGTGTCCACTATTTTTGGCGAAGGTGTTGATTCGCTACTGTTTTACCCGATTGCGTTTTATGGCATTTGGGAAAATGATTTGCTGCTCAAAGTGATGGCCGCGCAATGGGGTTTGAAAGTGCTGGTTGAGATTGTAATGCTGCCGCTTACAGTCAAAATCGTAACCGCGTTAAAGCGTGCAGAGCAGGAAGATTTTTATGATCGCAAAACCGATTTCACACCGTTCTCTTTGAAAACATAGGCGAAGCGTAGAACATGAGCAAGGTTGAAATTATTGGCAGCGTGGGTGCCGCGTGCACCACGCTAGCGTTCGTTCCGCAGGTCTTGCATATCTGGAAAACGCGATCGGCGAAAGACGTTTCATTACCGATGTACATCACATTTATGGTCGGCGTTATTTGCTGGTTTACTTATGGGCTGATGTTAACCGCGTGGCCGATTATTGTGGCGAATATCATTACCTTCGCGTTGACGCTTGCGGTGATATTGATGAAGCTGCGTTGGGGATAAGTAAAACGCAGGGCGTCACCCGTGCACAGGCAACACGCCGCCACAGTTCCAACATAATTCAAATTCACCGGGGCTGGATTCGTTGCATACGCCGCAAGATTTAGCCTCTGCGGGCGGAGCAGCAGTGTTGTATTGGGTGACAACGGATCGGGCATGTTGCTCTTGATGAACTTGTGCAATCCACACCTGCGGATACGCCGCTGACATCGGCAAATCGCCCAGCGCACCAATCGCATTCGCGTTGAAAATATGCGACGGAATCCCGGCCTGCTCAAGCAGATTGCGCACCAGGTGCGCGTCGGGAAGATTGGATGCGGTGTAGATTCGCTTCATGGGTTTATGATCGCATGATCACTGGCGGTTGTAAAAGTACTGCGCCAACGGCTGCAGATAAAGATAGACGAAAAAAAGCCGCGCGATATGCATCGCGCGGCTTTTTAATTTACGTAAAAGCTTTAGAACGCAAACGCGACGTTTGCGGTAAAGCCATCTTCCTTCACATTCGTGCGGCTAAACGTACCCGAATAAATTAGCGCCAGGCTGATTTGATCGGTGATGCTACCGCGTACGCCCAGTGTCGCAGCGCCCCACTTTTTGCCCGGACGATAGCCGGGAATTTCATAGCTGATACCTTGTGCAATCGTGACCGGTGATGCGGTCACGGCACGTTCATCACGATCACCTTCCTGCTCGAGCGAGATGCGTGCGAATGGTGTCCACTTACCGATGTCAAAACTGGCACGTCCACCGATGCTGGTAATTTTCGAGCTACGGGTTTGCTCACCAATTTTTAAGTCGGTTGATAGTGCGGTGGCTGCATTTGCGTTTTCGGTAAAGCCGTTCACCGAAACGTTTTGTGCCGTGTAGCCGATGAATGGCCCGACGCTTAACGCACCGAATGCAAAGTCATAACCCAATGCCAAACCCAACGATCCGTTGGAGCCTTTGGTGCTCGACGAATTGGTACGGATGACTTTGCCCAGTGCAACATAACGCTGTACGTCATTAAATTTGATGTCTGCTGCGGTGGCCATAAAATTCGCGTACAAACCATTCGATTTGAACGAACCAAATAGTGAGACCAAACTTTCGTCGGTCTCGAATTTACCCAGCGAGCCCATGGTCGCGTCGGATGTAGTTTTGCCGATTGCCGCACCAAATGTGAACGCTTCTGATGCGCGGAACGTCACGCCAACCGTAGCTGAACGATTTTTTGAATTGGTCTGTGGGCTTAAGCTGTTCGCGGAAATATCAGATTTGCCGCCGTCACCCGCTGCAAACGCAGCGACACGGCCAACAGCACCGACGCTACCGGTGCGCAAGCCTGAATCCAGCGTGCGGATGTGTGCCACGCGCGTCGCCAATGGAATTTCTGCCATGGTCGAATACGCGTTCGGGCCATCAATCAGCGACTTCACAAAATCGGCCACGATGCCGTGTGCTGCGCTGGTTGGGTGGACGGAATCAGCATACAAATAAGTATTTGCAGCACCAGCGGGTGTATTGGCCGCCGAGCAGGTGAGTGCTGAGCTACCGAGAGGCTGGCAAGCTGGCGCGGTGATATTGGTAAAGCCAAATGCGGCTGCGTTTGCGCGGATTTCGCTGAGCAACGTAAACGTATCAACCGGGATGACGCTAATGTTCGATGCGGCTAAGCCGTTAAACAGGGATAAGTTGTAGCCTCGTGTGATCGCGGTGACTTGCCCACTGGTAGCACCTGATGCAAATGCCGGTGTGACGCCAATATCGGGAATAGCAAATGCCAACACATAGCGTGCGCCGGCTGCCCGTAGACGCGCGATTTGCGCGACTTCCGCGTTCGCCGTATTGGCCACGTTCGCCGACAACTGGGCGGGCGTAATGACGCCGCCAAGCAAGCCTTCCAATTGCGTGAAGATATCGTTGGCGCCAAACCATACGCTGTACAAAGCATTAGGATCGGCTCTGCCGCCCGATGCTGCCAAGTACTCACTGATTTGCGTGGCGGATGGTCGCTGCGTGTTGAAAGGGCCGACGCGGCTGGCCGGTGCATTGCCAACGGCTTGTGCGCCACCTTGCGCGTAATTGGTGCCGCCTTGATTGGCAGACCTGCCATTGCCGCCGTACGACTGCGCAATCAGCTCTGCCCAAACCGGACCGGGGTTGGTGGTGAAGCGACCTAAACCTGCGGCGGCGTTCGGGCCGATGGCCGCTGCGAGGGCAGGGCGAAAATAACCTGAATCTGAAAGCGAATCACCGAACACGTACATGCCCGAAAATGTAACCGCATTTGCGGCTGTGGTGGTCAGGGCAAGTGCTGCGGTAATGATGGCAGGCAATAGGCGTTTTGCGGCGCGTCTTTGAGTCGATTGGGCTGGCATGAAATGCTCCTCGCGAAATAATTATTAGATTTGATTTAGCAACTATTTTTAACTTGACGATAATCGCATAAAAGCGGGCGCTTCTCAATGTAGTTCGTCCAAAATCTGCGCGGAAAATTGCGCGGCGGTTCATATCAGGAAATGAAGGGCAAGGAGGGGCGCGGTTGCGCAGGCGAAAATGCTCTGAACAGCGCGCTGAATCTGGCCTTTATGATCTATTTCGCCCCGCCTTCCCGGCCTGCTTTGATTGCGAATTTAGGTACGTGAATGCTGCTTTCGCCGCATCGCTCAGTGCCTGCCTTAACCATTGTTGTGCCGCCGAGGCGCGGGTGCGCTGGTGCCACACCATATCGACTTGAACTTTTGGTACTTCGAACGGCAATTTACTCGCGGCCAGCTCAGCACTCATGCCGGTGGACGGTAAAAAATGTCGCGGTAGCACGGTGAGCAAATCAGAGCCCACTACCACCCGCCCCGCTGTAAAAAATTGGTTGACCGTCAGCACGACGCGGCGGGTACGATTTAGTGCGGCCAGCGCTTCGTCGATGAACCCGAATGGTCGTCCTGAAAAGCTCACCAGCAGGTGGTGGGCATCGCAATACGCATCAATGGTCACGGGCTTACCGGCCAGCGGGTGGTCGTGACGCATCACGCACACGTATTCGCCGCTGTACAACTGCGCATGGGTAAACGCGCTCGCAGCACCAGTTTGCATCGCTTCCAGCGCAATTGCCGTGACCACCGCCGGGAAATACCCCACCGCGAGATCAACTTCGCCGCCGTCAAGCAGGCCGCGCGGATCGCGCGTGGTGAGCGGCAGTACACGGATGTTCACGTGCGGCGCGCTTGATTCCATTCGTCGAATCAAACCGGGCATCAGCACCGCTGCTGTCGCGTCGGCCATCGCAAGCACGAAGCTCTGTTTTGAGGTGGCCGCATCAAAGGCGTCGGGTGTAATCGTCGCCTGTAGCGTCGCCAGCGCATCGCGTATTACCGGCCATAGCGCTAGCGCTTTCGGGGTGGGCGTGACGCCGTAACCGGCGCGCACCAGCAGATCATCGCCCAACGCCTCACGCAGTCGCCTTATTGCGTTACTCACGGCCGGTTGCGTCATCGCCAAAGCGGATGCTGCACGGGTGATATTTTGTGTCGCCATCACGGCGTCAAACACGCGCAAAAGATTTAAATCCAATGCACCAAATCGCGTGGTCATCGACAAGTCTCCTATCAAAATCACGCATTTTTGCGTGCAGACTATTGGTGCTTGATCATACTATCAATTTTATGAATACAAGTAATCACTAATATAAATTGGATAAATGAGAGCATATGCCTCACATTGAATGTACTAAAACAAATATCTATTGAAAGCACCGTATGTCAGTCCATCTCCCCAATCACTTCGGTTTTGAGCGCCTCGCCAACGACCAATACACACTTACCACTGCGTTCTTCCGCGCGATTTCTAAAATTCGTCTGCAAGACGTGATCGTTGGCCTCTCCGTCATGGCGGTCGTCACCATGACCGAACGTGCGCTTGATTCAGTTTCAACCGGCTTCGCACTTGAGTGGGTTTTATTAAGCGCGGTCGCGCTGATTACTTTCGCGACCGTCGGCCGCGCAGTGGCCAGAGGAACGGTGTCTGTGAGAACGTGGCTTGACGAATATTTTGCTGAATTGCGCAACGTGCGCGCTGAAGTCGAGCTGCTCAGATTAGCAAAAGGTGATCGTCGCGTGATGGACGATATTCGTGCTGCACGTGATCGTCAGGAATGGAAGGATTAGGCCGCGCATCAATTTTTCGCAATCACCAATAGCGACGGGCATTTCGGGGCAAAAGTGCTCGAAACGGTGCGCTAGTGCTAGTGTTTATGCATAATATTTAATAAACCCGCCGCACCAGTCGCGCCTCATGCAAAATTGTCGCGGCCAACTCTTCGATGCTTTTGGTCGTGGAATTCAAAAACGAAATACCAGCCTGCGTCATCAACGATTCCGCGGCATCAACTTCCCATTTGCAGTTTTCAATTGACGCATATTTACTGTCTGGTTTGCGCTCCTGGCGAATGTTGTGTAGCCGTTCTGGCTGAATGGAAAGCCCCCATACTTTTTGCCGCAGCGGCATGAGCGCGGGCGGGAGTTTCATGCGCTCCAGGTCTTCCGGGATCAAGGGGTAATTCGCCGCTTTCACACCAAATTGCAGCGCCATGTAAAGACACGTTGGCGTTTTACCCGAGCGCGATACGCCGACTAAAATAATATCGGCCTGCTCCAGGTTTCGATTGGTCATGCCGTCGTCATGCGCAAGCGTGTAATTCACCGCCTCGATGCGGTGGTTGTAATCCTTAAAATTTCCCGCTGAATGGCTGCGGCCAATCGCGTGCGCGCTTTTGATGCCGAGCTCTTCCTCCAGGGGCACGATGAAACGCTCGACGACATCCAGCACCATCGCATTCGCGCGGCTGATTTCGTGGCGCAGGGTTTCGGTCATGAGCGACGTGAATACTAACGGCCGCTTGCCGGAATCCGCGCCCGCGCGCTCGACCTGGTTCAGCACATCGCGCGCTTTTTCAATATTGTCGATAAACGGCAGCGTGACGCGCTGAAATTCGATCTCGTCGAACTGGGTTAGCAGCGAATTACCCAGCATTTCCACCGTAATACCAGTGCGATCAGAGACAAAAAAAACGGTACGGGGCTGGGCCATCGAGAATCCTTATTATTGCGCCGCAACAATTGGGCTGGCGACGCTATAATTATGTCCCAACTTGTGCATCTTTTGCCGCAAAGCGAGCAATTGCGCAATCGAGTTGCGCAGTTGCGTTGCGCAGTTGCGTGGTTATGAACCCTCAATTTAAAAAAATCGTATCGGACCCCCAATGTCTTCAGATGCTCTGGTTCTCCCGCTTTCGAAACTTCGCATGGGTGATGTCGCCACTGTCGGTGGAAAAAATTCATCCTTGGGTGAATTGATCAGCCAGTTGTCTACCGCAGGTGTCCGCGTGCCGGGTGGATTCGCCACCACGGCTGAGGCGTTTCGCGATTTTTTAACGCACAATAAATTGACCGAAAAAATTAACGCCGCATTGATCAATTTGAATGTGGAGGATATTCCGGCGCTGACCAAGACGGGTGCGATGGTGCGCGATTGGGTGGTGAAGGCACCTTTGCAGCCGCAGCTGGAGGCTGAAATTCGAGCAGCCTACGCCGAACTCACCAACGACAACGCAGAAGCCAGTTGGGCGGTGCGCTCCTCGGCCACGGCTGAGGATTTGCCCGATGCCTCGTTCGCGGGGCAGCAGGAAACATTTCTGAACATCAAAGGGATTGAGAACGTGCTTGAAGCCATCAAGCATGTGTTCGCGTCGCTCTATAACGACCGCGCGATTTCGTACCGCGTGCATAAAGATTTTGCCCACGCTGAGGTGGCATTGAGCGCCGGTGTGCAGCGCATGGTGCGCTCGGATTCCGGTGCGGCGGGCGTGTTGTTTTCGCTGGATACCGAATCCGGTTTTCGCGATGTCGTGTTTATTACATCCAGCTACGGCCTGGGCGAAATGGTGGTGCAGGGCGCGGTGAATCCGGATGAATTTTATGTGGCCAAGCGTTGCCTGAGCGAAGGCAAACCAGCGGTGCTGCGCCGTAGCTTGGGTACGAAAGCGGAGAAGATGATTTTTAGTACCGCACAATCGGCGGGTAAATCGGTGATCGTTAAACCCGTTGAGCAGTCAGAGCGCGACAAGTTTTCTTTGAGCGATGCCGAGGTGGAAGAGCTCGCCAAATACGCGGTTGCGATTGAAAAACATTATGGCCGCCCGATGGACATTGAATGGGGCAAGGACGGTAATGACGGCAAACTTTACATCCTGCAAGCGCGCCCAGAAACCGTGAAATCGCAAGAGACGCGCACCGATGTGTTGACGCGCTATCGCATGAAAGCCGAAGGCGTGAAAATCGCGGAAGGCCGTGCGATCGGCAGCAAGGTAGGCATCGGCCCCGCTCGTGTGATCAATGATGTTTCGGAAATTAATTTGTTCCGCGAAGGCGATGTGATCGTCACCGACATGACCGACCCGAACTGGGAGCCGGTTATGAAAAAAGCGGCCGCGATTATCACCAACCGGGGCGGGCGCACGTGTCACGCCGCCATCATCGCGCGCGAGTTGGGTGTGCCCGCGATTGTCGGCTGCGAAGATGCGACACACGTGATTAAAGATGGCGAAGACATTACCGCAACCTGCTGCGAAGGTGACACTGGCCATATTTATCGCGGTCGCGTGCCGTTTGAAGTGATCGAAGTCTCGCTGGATAAAATGCCGGAAATTCCGGTGAAGATTGCGATGAACGTCGGTAATCCTGAGCTCGCATTTGATTTCGCGCAATTGCCGAATGAAGGCGTCGGCTTGGCGCGTTTGGAATTTATTATTTCCAACACGATTGGTGTGCATCCGAAAGCATGTCTGGATTACGCGAAGCTGCCGAATGATTTGCAGGCGCAGGTGCAAAAGCAGGCGCGCGGCTATGCGAATCCAATTGATTTTTACGTAAAGAAAATGGTCGAAGGTGTGGCCACGATTGCCGCTGCTTTTTACCCGAAAAAAGTGATTGTGCGTTTGTCTGATTTCAAATCCAATGAATATCGCAACCTGATCGGTGGCCCGCGCTACGAGCCGACCGAAGAAAATCCGATGCTCGGTTTCCGTGGCGCATCACGCTATATCGCGCATAGTTTCCGCGAATGTTTCAAACTCGAATGTGAAGCGATGAAATATGTTCGCGACACGATGGGATTGACCAACGTTGAGCTGATGGTGCCGTTCGTTCGCACGCTAAAAGAAGCCGATCAAGTGCTCGCGATCATGAAAGAATTTGGTCTGGAGCGCGGTAAAAATAATCTGAAAATTGTGATGATGTGCGAGATCCCATCGAACGCGATTTTGGCCGATGAATTTTTGGAACGCTTCGATGGATTCTCTATTGGTTCCAACGATATGACGCAGATGACATTAGCGCTTGATCGCGATTCCGGTTTGGTGATGGATGCATTTGATGAACGCGATCCCGCCGTAAAACGCATGCTGCATTTGGCGATTCAAGCCTGCCGCAAAGCCAATAAATACGTCGGCATTTGTGGGCAAGGGCCGTCGGATTATCCTGATTTGGCTGAGTGGCTGATGAAGGAAGGGATCGAATCCATGAGCCTGAATCCGGATACGGTGGTGGAGACGTGGCTGCATCTTGCCAAAGTGAAATAGGTATGGCGTTGCAATGGCAATATGCGCGCTTTGACGATTTGTCGATACGCGATTGGTACACGGTATCGGCCGCGCGCATTGATGTGTTTGTGATGGAACAAAATTGTCCGTTTCAGGATAACGATGGAGCAGATTTTTTCTCCTGGCATTTGCTGGGATGGGTAGATTCGACGGGCAATCGCGAACTCGCCGCATATTGTCGTTTGGTTGATCCGGGTGTGAAATTTCCAGAGCCGTCGATTGGTCGCGTGGTTACGCCGCGCGCATTTCGTGGTTTTGGTTACGGCAAATTGTTGATGAAAGAAGCGTTGACGCGGCACGATGCGCTGTATCCGAATTTGGCGAATAAAATTGGTGCGCAGCATCGATTGGAAAAGTTTTATGGTGAGTTGGGGTTTGTGACGTCGTCTGAGATTTATATGGAGGATGGGATTCCGCATGTGGAGATGGTGAGGGATGTTCGCCCATAAGGTGCCGTTATCATCTTTCACCGTCATCCCGGTCGATGGAGACACCATTCGGTGCGAAGGCCGGGACACAGTACCGTCGTAACAAGTGACCGCAGGGAACAAACTTAGTTTCTAAAAACGTGATGATTCCTTCGGAATTTATTACGACGGGACTGGGTCCCGGCCTTCGCCGGGATGACATCAAAAGCAAACGCAAAAGCAAAAGCAAAAGCAAAAGCAAAAGCAAAAGCAAAAGCAAAAGCAAAAGCAAAAGCAAAAGCAAAAGCAAAAGCAAAAGCAAAAGCAAAAGCAAAGCGATAAGGATTAAACATGACCGAAAAACAACCCTGCGTCTACATCCTCGCCAGCCAACGCAACGGCACGCTCTACACCGGCGTCACCAGCGACTTACCCAAACGCATCTGGCAACACAAAAACGATCAAGTCGAAGGCTTCACGAAAACATATCAAGTTCGCATGCTCGTGTGGTGCGAAGTTCACCCCGACATGGAAAGCGCAGTCAAACGAGAAAAAGCAATCAAAGAATGGAAGCGTCTTTGGAAACTGGATTTGATCGAAGCCATGAACCCTGAATGGAATGATCTCGCGGCAACGTGGGAAGCCTCAGCCGAACCATGCAAATAAAACCCACGCGCACCATCTTGGTTACCGGCTTCACCCCCTTCGGTGGTGAAAAAATAAACCCATCGTGGCAAATCGTAAAAGCGTTGCCCGAACTGATCTCTGGCTATCGTGTTCAAAAATTGCGCGTGCCAACCGAGTTCGGCAAATCAATCAACGTTGTCACCAAAGCCATCGACAAACTCAAACCAAATCTTGTCTTGTGCCTCGGTCAAGCGGGTGGGCGCGCGCACATGAGCATAGAGCGCATAGCAATCAATGTAGACGATGCACGCATTGCCGACAACGCCGGTGCGCAGCCAATTGATGAGGCGATTGCCGAAGGCGCACCCACTGCCTATTTTTGTACTTTGCCGATCAAGGCCATTGTTGATGCG
>JANMQR010000165.1:0-6517 GCA_031370625.1 Burkholderiales bacterium
AAAAACCTAAATTATTCCTTCGTAATATTATTACGACGGTACTGGGTCCCGGCCTCCGCCGGGATGACGGCACAAAAATGCTCCAAACGCCGCACCAGCCCTAGGGTTTCATCGCCCGAATCAGCTCCAAATAATCATCCCGATCAGCTGTAATGTACGCGTGGCGAATCAAGCAGTCGACTATCACCAGCATCGCATCAATCGTAAAATCCGCACCGTCTTCCAGCATCGTCATGATTTCACTAATCGGTACGCACAGAAATTCGGCCACTTCCCCATCCTGATTTTGCGGTGTGAAATTATCAGGCAACACGATGTCGTGGGTGAAAATAACTTCGTGATGCAAGCCTTCATCCACTTCGCGAATGGATTTAATTGCGCCGGTGGATTTCGCGTTCTTCGTAAACCGCTCCACGATGCCCGCCTCCTCAAAGCTTTCTTTGACAAGCGTCTCCCAAGGCGAAAAGCCCCGTGCAATGCGGCCTGCGGCGATGTTGTCGAGCTTGCCGGGATCTTGATGTTTACTCGCGGCACGCTGTGCCAGCCACATGCATGGTGTCCCTTTGCGCATCACCAGCGCATTCAAATGCGAGGCATAGACCGTCAAGCCAAAATACAGTGACGCTGCACGCTCAACATGAAAGACAGATGGCGCATAAAACGATTCAGCGATGGTGATTTTTTCACCACGCCAGCCGCGAATAACATCCTGCGATGCAAGTGACTCGACCACTTCGGCAATCGCAGCGCTACGATGTTCAACCGACGGAAAATCGCCGATCATGCTCACACCGCGTGGCCGCACACTGAAGAGTTCAGGCCATGCCTCAAGGCGCGATGCGAAGTCTGGCCGCAACCAGCCAACAAGCATGCCGCTCACGGTGAACGGCAGCATGGATTCGGCAGGATCAAAACTTGTGGCGGCGATAACGCGTCTGGTGAGTTTGTGCGGCATAGTGATATTTATTATCTAGCGGTGGAATTCGATGTTGGTAGTTTAGTGCTCCGCATCAATTTTGCCCATAATCATGTTTGCGATTGAATAAGGCATTTTCGAAAAATGAAAATAATAGTAATGGGCGCAGGCATTATTGGCACGGCGAGCGCATGGTATTTGGCGAAACTTGGTCATGAGGTTACCGTGATTGATCGTCAACCCGCCGCAGGTTTGGAGACCAGTTTCGCCAATGGCGCACAAATTTCGGTGTCGCAATCCGAACCGTGGGCAGCACCTGGCGCGCCGTTCAAGGTCTTGAAGTGGCTGATGAAAGACGATGCGCCGCTGCTGTTTCGCCCGAAAATGGATTTGCATCAGTGGATGTGGGGCGCGCAATTTTTGGTGGAATGTTTGCCGTGGCGCTTTCGTCACAACATTCGCGAGATGGTCAATCTCGGTTTATATAGTCGCGAATCGATTCAGGAACTGCGCGCGGAAACGGGCATTGAATACGATCATTTGACGCGCGGTATTTTGCAGTTCTACACCAGTCATGATGATTTTGAAGCGGCGAAGGATGCGTCAAAATTATTGCTGCAATACGGCATTGAGCGCGAAGTGAAAACCGCCGAAGAAGCGATTGCGATTGAGCCTGCGTTGCATCACATTCGTGATCGCTTGGCCGGAGCGACCTATGCGCCGACCGATGAATCGGGTGACGCGCATACCTTCACGCAAAAGCTTGCTGCGTTGTGTGAAGCAAAAGGTGTGACGTTTAGATACGGCGCAACAATTGAGGCAATCGAAGTCGATGATAAAAAAATCAGCGGCCTCAGATTACGTCATTCGAATGGTCACACCGAAACGGCGAAGGCGGAAGCGTATGTGTGCGCGATGGGCAGCTACAGTTATTTGATGCTGAAACAAATCGGCCTGTCGGTTCCTGTATATCCGGCGAAAGGATATTCGGCCACGTTATCGACCAAAGGATTCTCCGGCGCGCCGATGGTGAGCTTGACCGATGAGGCGATGAAGATCGTGTTCTCGCGCATTGGTGATCGTATGCGCATCGCGGGCACGGCGGAGCTGGATGGTTACAGCACAAATCTTTCCATGATCCGCACCGAAGCGCTGGTGAAGCGTGCGCGCGAATTATTTCCCGGTGCGGCTGATTACGATAATCCCATTTACTGGACGGGCTTAAGACCTGCGACACCGTCGAATTGCCCGCTGATTGGCCGCACTAAATTTCCGAATCTGTTTTTGAATACGGGTCACGGTACGCTGGGCTGGACGGAAGGCTGCGGGTCAGGTCGTGCGCTGGCGGATTTGATGTCGGGGAAAAAGCCGGATGTTGATTATCAATTCCTAAAATAATTATCGACGCTCTCAGGAGTTTTATGCCCACTATTTCCCTGGCCGATATCCAGGCAGCGCGAGCAGTCCTCAAAGGCCACATCGCAAACACGCCGTGCATGCATTCGCGCACGCTATCCGAAATCACCGGTGCGAATGTCTATCTCAAATTTGAAAATCACCAATTCACCGCGAGCTTTAAAGAGCGCGGCGCGCTGAATAAATTAGATTCGCTTAACGCCGCCCAACGCAAGGCAGGCGTGATCGCAGCCAGCGCGGGCAATCACGCGCAAGGCGTATCGCATCACGCCACGCGCATGGGCATTCCCAGCGTGATCGTGATGCCGCGCTTCACACCAAATGTGAAAGTCGATATGACGCGCCGCCACGGCGCAGAAGTCGTATTGTTTGGCGATGATTTTGATGAGGCCAAGGCGCACGCGTTTCAATTGGCGGAACAGCGTGGCTTAACGTTTGTACATCCTTACGATGACGAAAAAGTGATTGCCGGGCAGGGTACGATTGCGCTGGAAATGCTCGAAGCGCAACCACAACTCGATATGTTGTGCATTGCGGTGGGTGGTGGTGGCTTGATCAGCGGCATGTCGATTGCGGCAAAAGCATTGAAGCCGAATATCGAAATTTTAGGTGTGGAAACGTCGCGTTTCCCATCGATGCTCGCCGCGATCAAAGGCGAAGCGCCAACTTTTGGCGCATCGACAATCGCTGAAGGAATCGCTGTACGCGAGCCCGGAAAATTAACGCTCGACGTCGTCAAGAAACTGGTTGGCGATATTGTATTGGTCGATGAAGGTGACATCGAAGAAGCCATTGTCATGCTGCTCGAGATCGAGAAAACCGTGGTGGAGGGTGCGGGTGCGGCGTCGCTCGCCGCGATGATGCAACACCGCGAACGCTTCGTCGGCAAACACGTTGGCCTCGTGTTGTGCGGCGGCAATATTGATCCGCTGATGCTCGCCGAAATCATCCAACGCGGCATGGTGCGCTCGGGCCGTTTGGCGCGAATCAAAGTCGAGCTACGCGATCTTCCCGGCGCGCTTGCCAAAATCACTACGGTGATTGCTGATGCGAACGCGAACATCGAAGAAGTCCATCATCAACGAAAGTTTACGAACCTGCCGGTGCAAAGTGCCGAGGTGGAGTTTGTATTGAAGACGCGGAATGCGGCGCATGTGGATGAGATTGTGGCGAGATTGGGTGCGGTGGGGTTCAAGGCGCGGGCACAACGTAATGATGGCAGCGCCTGATGAAACGATTTCTGCTTGTTTTCATTTGCGTGATTTTATTGGCTGCAATCGGTACTTGGTATGCAATCACGCAACCTCTGTTTGGCAGCGATAGAGCTGCTAACTCTCCTGTGCCGCCGGCAGTAAAAAACTTGGCCGAAGATTTGCAAAAACACGTCAAAAAACTATCGGTGGATTTAGCACCTCGGGACTACAGGAGCGTGCCATCACTTGACGCTGTGGGCGAATACATTCGAACCGAACTTGTGAAATCAAGTGATGAGGTTTCGCTGCAAGCATTTAAGGTTAAAGGCCAGCGTTATTACAACGTCATCGCTGCTTTTGGCCCACTTACGACTGAACGTATTGTGATTGGCGCGCATTATGACTCGTATGAAAAGCTGCCAGGTGCTGATGACAATGCGAGCGGCGTCGCAGGGTTGATTGCACTTGCCGACATGCTGAAGAATGCCACGCTCAAACACCGCGTAGAACTCGTCGCCTATACGCTCGAAGAGCCGCCGTACTTTCGCACTGAAAACATGGGCAGCTATGTTCATGCCCGCCGCCTCGCGGCTGAACGCGCAAGTGTGAAATTAATGATCTCGCTGGAATGTATTGGCTACTTCACCGATGCTCCGAATACACAGGATTTTCCTGTGCCGGGATTGGGCATGATGTACCCGACAGCGGGTAACTTCATTGCTATCGTGGGCCGCTATCAGGATCGCGCCTATGCACGCGCAGTCAAGCGCGCAATGAGTGGCGCGACGAAGCTGCCTGCTCACAGCATCAGCGCGCCCGCGTTTGTGCAAGGTATCGATTTTTCAGATCAGCTTAATTATTGGGCAGAAGGTTTCCCCGCGCTGATGATTACCGACACCGCGTTTTTTCGCAACAAGGCATACCACACCAAAGACGATACTTTTGATCGGCTGGATTATCAGCGCATGGCGGATGTGGTGCGTGGTGCGCATGCGGCAGTGATGGCGGTTGATGTGATGCCGTGACGTTTTTATTTACGGATAAGCGGCGCGGCGGAAAACTGATGTCTGTCATTCAGAACCCGGTTTTTCGTGAGAGGTATCTTTTACCGCGTTTAGTGATGTGTTACAAAAAATAGATTTCTCGCAAAAAGCGGCTCGGGATGACATGCATAGGCTCTAACGCTGGCGGGCACCATTGAGCATAAATGCTTGTAAAGGCGCGCCAGCGCTAGTGTTTTTATGAAAATTATTGAGGAAGCGTGCTCGCAAATCGATCATTTCTTCGCCTGCGTCCCAATCCCCTTGCGCTGCATCACGCCCCAGCCGCCTTGCTTGCCGCGCAGCCATTGCCAGATGCCTTGCAGTCGCCAGATGACGTTGATTTGTCGGTAGCCAAAATTCTCCACCACACCGATGAACAGCATCATCGCGATATCGCGTGGCCGGTGGTAAACGTGAAAGCAGAGTTCATCGAGCAGTACCGACAGTGTTGACAGGACGATACCAAACAGCAGTGCGATCAGCAGCAGCAGAATTGCCATGTGTGCGGCGACGTCGTGAAAAATAAGCAGATAGCCGAAAAAAAGATAACCAAGCATTTCGACCAGCGGCGCAGCCCATTCGAATATCACGAAGTACGGAAATGCGAGCGCGCTCGCGACTGAAGGTGGCCACGAAACCGGCAGGCCGCGATTTAGCCACAGGCTTTCGCACAGGCCGCGCTGCCAGCGCACGCGCTGATTTTTGAGCGTGCGAAAATCTTCAGGTGCTTCTGTCCAGCAGATCGGTTCTGGTACATACACGATTCGGTAGCGCCGCTTCTTCGCAGAAAGAACACGATGCAAACGTACTATCAGCTCCATATCTTCGCCAATCGTTTGGTGCCGATAGCCGCCGACTTCAATCACGGTGTCGCGACGCATCACGCCGAACGCGCCGGAGATGATCAGTAATCCGTTATATCGTGCCCAACCGAGCCGACCAAACAAAAAACCGCGCAGATATTCCACAATCTGAAATCGCGCCAGCCAATCGCTGGGCACGCGTGCATCGAGCAGCACACCATCGCGAACGGTGCATCCATTCGCAATGCGCACAGTGCCGCCGCTGGCGACGGTGCTGGAGTCCTCCATGAACGGCTGCACCACGCGCAACAGCGAATCGCGATCCAGAATCGAATCCGCATCCACGCAACAAAACAGCGGATGACGTGCTGCGTTGATGCCGCAGTTAATACCATCTGCTTTGCCACCGTTTACTTTGTCGATCACCCGCAGCTTCGGAATTTTTGGCGAGTAATACACGCCCAGCACAGGTTTTACTTTCAGCCGCACGTTGTAGGATTGCGGAAACGGGATGAGATCAAATGCCTTGATGAGTTGTGCAAGGGTGCCGTCTTTCGAACCATCGTTAACCACCACGACCTCGTAATCGGCATAGCGCAATTGCAGCATCGATTGGATCGAAGTAACGATGGTCGCCTCCTCGTTATAAGCCGGAATCACGATGCTGATTGGCGGCTCGTACGCTTTGAGCAGCGATTCAGGCACTTCTACGCGGCGCATCGCCTGGCTACGATAAATCAACCGATACGTCACCAGACTGATCATAATTTGCGTCACGGACATGGTTACTACATATCCGAACAGACACCAGACGATAATCTCGCTCGCGAACATTATTTGCTCTGCTCGGCCACTACGTGAAGCAGCATTTGCCGCGCAAACGCGTCCCGCTCAACGCTCGCATGTACGCTCAGTGCCGCCCCGCCAGCGAGCGCATGCAGCGCGCCGGTTGCACGGTAGCGCACCCACCAGGAGCTATCGCGAGCCAGTGAAATAAGCGTGGCAATATCGTCTTCCAAACCAATTCTTCCCAGTGCACGTGCGCACTCCATTCGCACTAGCCAGCTTTGATCATGGGTATGCGCGAGTACGAGCTCGCGATCAGCAAATGAACCCATGCGCCCCAGCGCGTGCATGATCGCGGCG
>JANMQR010000405.1:0-24577 GCA_031370625.1 Burkholderiales bacterium
TGCGTGATCTTCGCATTCCCGCTGGAATTTAAGAATCGTTGGGACGGCAATGTGCATGTGCCCGTCATCGATCCACTCGAAAAATTCGCCACGCTTATCTCTATTGCGGCGTACTGGTGGGCGTCGCTCAGGCAATATCGCGGCTATCAAACATGGCTCGGTGAAAGCGTCAGTTATCGCGAGGACTTTCATCTGGAATGGGTGCGCAATTTTTTGATTGCATTAGGCGCGACGCTTATTATTTGGGCAGGTTTTATCGGCTTCGAAGCCCTGATCGCCAAGCTCAATTATTTTCAGCGCTTCCCGTTTTACATGTGGCTCGTGGTCGTCGTGTATTACCTCGGCACTGAAGGTTACCGCAACGCGCAACGCAGCTATCCGAATCGCGCATTGCTGGATGAATCAACGTCGTCGATTGCGATTGACCCAACGCCTTTACCAATTCCAACAGTGCTGCCCGAGCAAGTTAAGCCAACTGACCAAGCAGAGCGCGATTGGAAAACCATCGGCGAAAAATGGAAAGCACTCATCATAAAAAACGAATGGTGGCGCGATCCCGAGCTCAATCTCGCCCAATGCGCCAAACACCTCGGCACCAACACCAGCCATTTATCTCGCGCCATTAACGACGGCCTTGGGCAAAATTTTAATGAGTTGATTAACGGTTTGCGCGTCGATGCGGTAAAAGCGCAGTTGATAGATCCCGCTGAATCGCGCGATGTGCTTGATATCGCTTTTGAGGCGGGGTTTAGCTCGAAGGCCAGTTTTAATCGGTCGTTTAAATTGATGGTGGGGGTGACGCCGACGGCGTTTCGAGAGAGTGCTGAACGGCGTTTTGATAGTGGCAATTCAGCAGGCGAGCGATTTGAAGCAATTCCTTACGCGGTGAGCGAACAAAGCCAGACCCGATGAATGAGGCTGATGAAACGCTGACGCGTAAACCGACCGCTCAAGTTGCGAACAAGTCCATATCAAAGACGACAGTACAGATGATTCAACTTCAATTGCGCGCAAGTATCTTCGCTGGTAATCTACGTGCAAAGTTACCCGATGATTGTGTGAAAGATGATCTAAGTGCGCATGCTGCAAAACGTGATTTAGTTTCGTATCTTGATTTCTATATTCAGAAGATGTAGCTTGTTGATTACAAAATTTTTTTCGCAAATTCACTTGAATGTTAGTCCGCAACGAGGAACGTTATGCGGATGTGGTGCACCTTAAACTGGTTAGGCGGTCACTGATATGCCATTGCTTATTTGGTTTCTGGCGTTGATTGTATACATCTTTCTAACGTGGATATGCCTACAGAATGATGAGCTGTTTGGCGTTTACAAATGGGTCTTTAGCTTGGCTCTCGTACCGATGTTCCTATTTCTAATGTTTGCAAACATCTGGATTGCGGATCATGTATCTCCACATATTATCGAGTGGCATAGAACCCAGTGGACTCGACTTTGGATGGATGATTGGGATCTCTTCAATGGGTTCTTTGACAGGAAAATCCAAACTCTCATAGCGTTTCTGATAACGTCGTTTCTCCCTATAGGGCTTTGTTGGGGGTGGTATAGGGTTTTTTCTCGTTTGAGCCGACGCAGGTTTAATGCGTTCAATTCCTCGTCCAAGCGTACCCGCCCAGGGCGATCAGCTTAAGTGAAGCATTAGATATTACCCAGACAATGTCGAGGCGTCCGCGTTTCCATCAGCTCAAGCATCCAAGGCGTCGCAGGATAATCAAGCAGCCTCGGGAGTACTTTCACGTCAGTCAGTGGCCCAAATTTCCGAAGATATTTCTTAATTTGGCAATTCGAAAATTGAGTACTGAGGAATATCTGGCTATTGGCCCAAAGCGAGCGCGTTTTCGGTCCAAGCGTCTACGAGCAGTGGAACTATTTCGTCAGCGCGTTGGTGAGCCATCGTGGTTGAAAGACTATGCAAAACGCCGTCCACCTGAACGTGCGCTACGAAGGCAAAGGGAAGAAGCTTGACGTGCCTCCATACCCACGAGCGTGGGGGAAGGAGCAATTCAGAGAGTGTTTGAAGATTTCGCATCGAATGCGCAACGCTACAATTCTCCTGCTTAACGTCTCAAATCATAAATTCCTGATGTTTCCCGCGTTTTGCGACGCATGCCGCATCGCAAACCGGTAATTTCGCTCTATCAAAAACCAACCGGGAATTCTGTATGAGCTTCGTCATAAAAATAGCGTTGATTTTAATTTCTTGTCTGCTTATCGCAGCGCACGCTGCCGAGCCCAAACCTTCAACCTACTCAGCAATCGCTCTAACTGCCGAGCAGGCCGGCGCGGACGTGGCGCTCATGCGTACGGCGCTGGAAGAGGCGCATCCGGGTTTGTATCGCCATGTGCCGAAGCCGGAGGTTGACGCCGCGTTTGCGAAGCTTGAAAAGCGCGTTAAAACGTCGATTACGGATGTTGAGTTGTATGGCGAAATTTCTTTGTTGCTGGCGGCGATTCGTTGCGATCACACTAAAGCGGAGTTTTCTGATGCGATGACTAAATTTCGTAATGAATCGCCGACGCATTTGCCGTTTCGCTTCAAGCTTTTTGATAAGCGCATGTTTGTGTTTGGTGGGGATTTACGACCACAAGCACTGCCGCGCGGCACAGAAATTCTGGCGATTAACGATCAACCGGTACGTGTCATTCTGGATCGTTTGGCGAATGCGATTTCGATTGATGGTTTTACGGATGCTTCGCGTCAAACAAAGTTGGCGGCGGATAGCGATTTGATGGGTTCTGATTTTGATCAGTTTTACCCGGTCTTTTACGGCTTTGCGCCGCGATTCAAATTGTCGGTGATGATGCCGAATGAGACACAGGCAAAGACGGTGACTTTGGATGCCATCACGTTTCGTGAATGGGTGAAGTTGCCTTGGCAGTCCACCGCTTATCGCGGCGAATTTTATAAAAGTATTGATTGGAAATTGCTTGGCAACAAGACGGCGATATTGAAAATCGACACGTTTGTAAATTATCGCAATCCTGTTGATCCGGCTGCGTTTTATGCGGGTTTCTTCAAAGTTTTAAACAGCACAAAAGTGGAACATCTCATCATTGATCTTCGCGAAAACGGTGGCGGATCGGGCGATACCAATGTGGCACTCGCGTCCTTCTTGCTCGATAAACCTTTTGTTTGGAACAAGCCGATTCAGCAAAAAGCCATTCGCTTCGGCGCGTGGGCGAAGTATGTTGAAACCTGGGGTGACCGCAAGGAGATCTTCGAGCCGCCGATGGAAAATTTCCGTAAATTACCGAGCGGATTTTATGAGCGCATCACCAGCGATGCCACACCTGATCAGCGCCCGAATGCCATCGCGGCAGATCGATTTGCAGGCCGCGTGACAGTGCTATCAAGCCCGGTGAATGCATCAGGCACGACGATGCTGATTGCCAAACTCAAAGACGAAAAACGGATCACGGTTATCGGCGAAGCGACCGGCGGCAGCGCGGAAGGGCCAACGGCAGGGCGCTTATTTTTTCTGAAATTGCCGAATAGTGGCATCGTCGTACGCGTTCCGAATTACTGGAATCTGATGAGTATTGACTCTTTTACGCAAGGCAAAGGTGTGGCGCCGGACGTTGAAGTGATCCCTACGCTGAATGATTTTTTAGCTGGAAAGGACAGCGTATTGGACGCCGCGAAAGCCCGCGCCCATACGATGACTTCCGCTACAACAAAATAATATCCACGTTCGACACCGACTTGGTTGGAAACCGAAAGTATTCGCGCAACAATCGACCTGGCGGTAGACCGAGATTGATGCCTTTCGGCGGGATGGGGGACGCAAACCATTTTTGATAAAGCGCTTGGAGCTTTTCTTCATTCACCATTCGAGCCATTTCCCGGTCAACGAGTGCTTCGAACGCAGGATCATTTAATCGCATCATGATCGCAAGCGGCTCGATGGTGTGGCGTTTTTCGAGCAGCACGTAGTCGCCAGGTTTATCTGCATTGGCGCGGAAGCTGGCGAGCAACACATCATCCGTGATCCAGCCATCCCCCTTAGCGTCCTTCAGCGCGGCAAATGCTTCGGCGTTGCTTTTCACGACCAAGGCTTTGATGTTGTAGCTGGATTTATTCGCCTCGGCGAGAACTTTCTCGCCCGTTGTGCCGGCCGCGATGATGATTTGCTTGTCACGGAAATCGCGCAGCGAAGCTTTTGGCGGATTAGCGCGCGCCAGTGTGGCGGCACCCGCAATGAAAATCGGCATCGTGAAAGCGGCTTTGGTTTTTCGTTCAGCGGTAGCGGTGGTGTTGCCGCATTCCAGATCCACCTTGCCATCCACTACAAATGGGATGCGTTCTGCAGCTTGCACGGGAACGAATTTAACGGCCAGTTTTGGTAGCTTTAATTCGCGCTTGATCCCATCGACTATCTGGGCGCAGATGTCGAGCGAATAACCGATCGGTTTTTTTGCATCATCCAGATACGCAAACGGAATCGACGATTCCCGATAACCGATGTTGATGGTATTAGTTTGGCGAATCTTATCGATGGTGGATTCAGCGCTGGCTGAGATCGGCAAACCTGTCATAGCAAAAACAAATATCAAAACAAGTGCCAAAGCTATTTCGAAACCAGGATGCTTTTTCATAAATCACTCCCGTGCGCAATATTTCATTGGCTCGTCCAAATTTCTGATTGGACGGCATTTTATAAATCTGGATTTTTGACGTCACAAGCATACATTTGAAAGCTCTGTGTTTGGCCGCTTTTCCACGAAATTTTATGCTGATTCGGCATGGTGCCAATGTCAGCCTTTACCTACAAAAAAATCATTCTCGGTAATGCGCTGATCAATTGATAAAATTCCATGTGCATACCATTACATCCCTCCCACCTCACGCGCGCGCACCGCATGCCGACAGCGTAGCAATAAGCGTAAAGCGTGCGTCTATCGCGCAATGGTTTTTAACGGGCTCTCGCTTGGCGGCAGGGTTATTGTTGCTCGGCGCGGCGCACTCATTTGCAGCAGTACCCAATTCAATCGCAATCGACGCACCGGAACCGTTGCGAACCTTGCTGCGCCAAAATTTGACCTTACCCGACCCCAACGAAACGATCACCGACAATGTGGTCAATTTGCCCCCGGCAGCATCGGCTCAGGCGCTGGAACTGGCGTCAACTGAGGGCTATTTTTCTGCCAATTTCAAACTGGTTAATGATAGCGAGCGCGGCGGTTCAAGCGGACTTCGCTTGGTTGTCGAACCAGGGAAGCGGAGTACGGTCGATGTTGTTGAGATTATCTTCGCGGGCGATATTGCGAACGTTGCGGACAATAAAACCGGTATCAGCGCAGCCGACAAGCAAGCGCGGATGACGCAGCTGCGCGATGCCTGGCTGCTAGTGAGGGGCAATTCATTTCGGCAGGCCGATTGGACTCAGGCCAAGCGCGAGCTTTTGCAAAGTCTTTTTGCGGAGGACTATCCGACGGCCGTGATTACCAATAGCCTGGCGGATGTTGATGCAGAAAATTCGGCGGTGAGTTTGCGCCTGGAACTGGACAGTGGCCCTGCTTATCGGCTCGGCCCGGTGCAAATTGAGGGACTTAAAGCTTATCAGCGCAGCTTGATTGACCGATACAACCAGATCTACGTGGGCGAGCGTTATTCGCAACAGCGCTTGCTCGAGTTTCAGCGTGCGCTGCAGAACACGCCCTATTTTTCGTCAGTGTTGGTGGATATCGATCTCGATTCAAAATTCGATCCGACTGAGCCTGGCCCATTCACAACTGCGGCCACGTCTGGAGCCGCATCGGTGGAAACGCCAGCACCCGCGCCAGCGCCGTCGGTCGAGCCGATCACCGTGCCGGTGCGGGTAAGGGTCGCAGAAGCGCAGACCAAGCGGCTTTCGCTCAGCGCGGGATTTAGCAGCAATAACGGCGGGCGCAGCGAGGTCATTTATCGTGACGCCAATATTTTGGATCGCGGTTGGTTGCTCGCAGTGGGCTTGCGCGCGGATCGCATTGGGCAGCTGGGCTACGCAGATATTAATTTACCGATCACGTCGAAGGGCTATCGCGATAGTTTCGGCGTGCTCGCCGAACGCTCGCGCAATCAAGGGCTCACGACGACGCGACAAGGTGTCGGTGTGGCGCGCGCGCAAAATCGCGGCATTATTGAAACGCGACTTTCACTGGCTTTTCAGCGCGAGCAACGTGATGTTGACCAAACTATTTCTTCCAATGCCGCGCCGGTAAACAATGCCGCGCGCGATGCACTGGCGCTCAATTATTCGTGGACGTGGCGCAATGTTGACAACGTGTTGGACCCGCGCAGTGGGCAAGTGATTAATGCGCAAATCGGTGGCGGTGCAAAAGCACTGCTGTCGGACCAAAACTTTTTGCGCGGTATTTTTAAAATCCAGCAGTACTGGACCGTATTCAACCGCGATCTTTTCACGGTTCGATTTGAAGGCGGCATCACCGCCGCTGAATCGCGCGTGGGTGTTCCCGAGGAATTTTTGTTCCGTGCCGGAGGCGCGCAGTCGATTCGTGGATACGGCTACCAAAGCGTGGGGGTGAGTGAGGGTAATGCAACCGTCGGCGGACGCTATCTCGTTGCTGGCACCGCCGAATATGTGCATTGGCTCGGCGCACCAACAACCGGGCCATCGAATGCGCAATCATTGCCGAAATGGGGCGTCGCCGTGTTTTACGATGTGGGTCGCGCGAACGATTCTCCGAAGGACTTATTTCCGCTGCTGTCAGGTGTGGGCGTGGGCGCGCGCTGGCGCAGTCCTGCGGGACCACTGGCGCTGGACCTGGCCTACAGCGTGCGCGATAAAAAAGTGCGGCCGGTGTTTTCGATCTCAATCGCGTTTTAGATAATTTAGATCATGTCGACTGCTGTAATAGAAAAAAACACTTCGCCGAAATCGAACCCGCCAGCGGGTGGCCGGCGTTGGCTATGGATCACGGCGGCCGCATTGGCGGCGCTCATGGTATTTTTGGTGATGATCGCTGCATGGACGGTGAGCACCACGACGGGATTGCGCACAGTGCTGTCGATGGTGGAGCGTGTAGCGCCTGGCTCGCTTACCCTTGAGGGCGTGACCGGGACCGTTCGCAGTCCACTGACGATTGCAAGACTGCGTTTTGAAAATGCGACGCTGCGCATCGTGGCGACCGATATTGTGATTGACTGGCAGCCTCGCGGCGCGTTGTCACGTCAGGTCGTTGTTGATTCCGCAACAATTCGCAATATCACCATCGCAACCAAGCCAAGCAACAAATTGGCAAAAATCCCGGCTAATTTAACGCTACCGATCTCGCTGGATGTGCGCGCGCTTGAGATTGGAAAAATTCGTGTTGAAGCTTGGGAAGCGGCCGCCGGAATGCCGCCTATTGCACTGGCAGACTTCAGCGATATTCAATCTCGTTTGCAAAGTGATGGGCGTATTCATAAGATTGCCGATGCGGCACTGACCACGGTGCTTGGTCGAGTCGCGGCGGGTGCGGTCTTGGATGGTGCAGCGCCCTTTAATATTGCCGCCGCCGTGAAACTCAACGGCACTCGCGATGATAAAAGCTATGCAATCACGGCTGAGGCCACTGGCACCCTGGATGCAATTTTGGTGGTGGCAAACGCGGCCGGATGGAATTTATCTGGCGATGCAAAACTTAAACTGACACCGTTCGCACCTGTGCCCGTTGCAAGCGCGACCATCAACATGGGCGAGATCAATCCGGCCGCATTCAGTGCGGGCGCACCGAAGGCTGCGCTCACGCTGCGCGCAAATTTGGCGTCGCAATTAGCTCAAAGCGAAGCTACGCAGACTGTCGCTGTGGCCGCGAGCGACTGGATTTTATCCGGCCCGATTGAGGTGACCAACCGCGAACCAGCCGCGTTGGATCGAGGCGGTATTCCGGTGACGTCACTGCGCGCCGATGCTGAATGGAAAAACGCGGAGTTGGCGTTGCAGAATTTGGTGCTCGCCACGGATGCGAAGTCAGTGGTTGCCGCGACTGGGTCAGCCAAGCTTCGCAACCGAGTTATCAATGCGCAGTTAAAGGTGGTGGGCATTGATCCCAGCCAATGGGTGTCAACATTGAAACCGGCGCGTCTGAATGGTGACATTGCTTTGACAGCGAGTGAGACAGCGCAATCCGTTGATGTGAAATTAATTGGGCCTGCCAATAAAATTGCGCCATGGCGTGCCGAATTGATCGCAGCCCACAAAGACGGTGAGATCAATATCAATTCGCTGAAGCTGATTTCTGGTGATGCATCATTAAACGGAAAAGGGCGGTTGAGTCTCGCCAAAAATCGTGCGTTTAATCTGACTGGGGCGCTTGTCAATTTTGATCCCGCTCGCTTTGCCGATTTGCCGCGCGCAAAATTAAATGCGGACTTCAACGCGATTGGCGAGTTGCGGCCTGAGCTTACAGCTGACGTTAATTTCGACTTGCGCGACAGCGTGGTTTTTGCCAAGGATGTTGCGCAAACGTTAACCGGTCGCGGCGATCTGAAGCTCACGCCGTCAAGATTAGCGCGCGCAGAGGTAACACTTGATCTCGCGGGAAACAAGCTTGACGCCAATGGCGCATGGGGCGGCGCGGGCGACAAATTAGAATTTAGTGTTGCAGCACCGCGCCTTGATGCGCTCGGATTCGGCTTGAGTGGCAAGCTTGATGCGACCGGAGAATTGAGTGGCACATTCGCGGCACCGAGTGGCGAAATAAATGCGAATGCGTCGGCACTGTCATTATCGCCGGCCGTGAAAATTCATCAGGCAAGTCTTCGCGCCAAACTAAGCGATGGCTTGGCCGGGCCGGTGGAGGGCGTGCTCAAAATATCGGGAATCAAGCGCGAATCCACGCCACCCGGCAAATCGGTCGCCACCACCTTGGTTGAGCAAGTGGATGCGACCTTGAGTGGCACGCGCGCCGCACACGCATTGCGATTGACGGCGCGCATTTCCGAAACTGAAAACATGGAACTGGGGCTGAATGGTGCGCTTGCGTCGTCCTTGGCGTCGTCCTCGGCGTCGCCATTGACATGGCAGGGAAATGTTGATCGTCTCAATATCAAATCCAGAATTGCGAATCTGGTGTTGGCGCAGCCTGCGCCGCTGTCTTTTTCGCGTGATCTGGTAAAGCTCGGCTTGACTGAGCTGAGATCGGCGTCGGTGGCGGCTGCGGTTGCGTTTGCGGCCGATGCGAAGTTATCGCAAAAGGGTGGTGTAAACAATGCGGGTGCAGCGCGCATCAGATTGATCGAAACAGAATGGTCGCCACAAACACAGGGATTCCGCGCGCGCGGCGACATGAGTGGGCTGCAAATGAATTTTGTTCCGGGAAGCAGCAATGGCGGCACCAGCAAAACAACCAAAGCAAATCTTGCGAGATTGACACTTGGTGCCGATTGGGATGTGCGCGCCACGGATCGCCTGAATGGAAGCGCGCGCGTGTTTCGTGAATCCGGCGACGTGATATTGCCAGGCGAATCGTCGGTTTCGCCGGGTTTGACCGACCTTGAGATTAAGTTGGTTACCGTGCAAGATAAAGTAACCGCGGTACTCATCGCCAAGGGCGAAAAATTCGGGCTGCTCAACGGTGCCGGGTCGTTTGAAGTTCAACGCGCGGGAAGTTTGTGGCAGCTGGCACGAACCCGACCCATCGCGTTGGGCGCAAAAGCTGACATGGCGTCGGTATCGTGGCTGGGGCCGCTGATTGATCCGGCGTTACAGCTAACCGGAATCCTGCGCGGTGAATTGAACGTAAGCGGGACGGCTGATGCACCGCGCGCGGCAGGTACATTGCGCGGCACGGCGCTCACCGCGGCTTGGCCCGATGAAGGGTTTCGGCTATCGAACGGTGAGGTGGCGATCGACTTTGTTGATAATCGCGTCAAGCTGAGCCAATTCAGTTTTCGTGCAGACCCGAGCGTGCGTCCACGCGAAGGCCGCATCGATTTTGCTGACCTCAAATCAACACCGGGAACATTGACCGGTAGCGGTGATTTGGCGTTGGCCGATGGCAAAGGCAACTTCAAATTCAAGGCAGATAAACTTGCGCTGATTCAGCGTGCCAATCGATGGCTGATGTTGAGCGGCGATGTGACTGTCGATGTGACCACCAATGCCGCGCGCGATGCGGTGAGTGTCAATGGGAAACTGCGTGCGGACGCGGGCTATTTCGAATTGGCGGGTGCCGCGCCGCCGCGATTGTCAGATGACGTGGTGATTCGCGGACGCCCACCAGCAGCCGATAAGGCGGTGCGCTTTAGTGTGGATATTGATCTAGATTTGGGCAATCAGCTTTACTTTAAGGGGCGTGGTCTCAACACCCGACTGGCGGGCAATCTTCGTTTGCGCGCAGAGCCAAAAAGCGCGTTGCGGGTATTAGGGTCGGTCAGCGCCAGCAGCGGCACATTTGATGCCTACGGGCAGTACCTCACCATCGAGCGCGGCATACTGAATTTTCAGGGCCCGATTGAAACCGCAGGGCTGAATGTATTGGCATTGCGGAAAGGGTTGGCGGTGGAGGCCGGTGTTGAAATTTCCGGAACCGTGGCCGATCCGCGCGTGAGATTGGTATCTGAGCCGAATGTGCCCGATACAGAAAAATTATCCTGGATTGTGGTTGGGCGCGGTCAGGATCAGGCCGGTAGCAGTGATTCTGCGTTGCTGTTATCGGCAGCGACTGCGATCCTCGGTGGTTCGTCCGACAGCTTACCGCGCCAAATCGCGCAAGGCTTGGGCTTCGATCAGCTGACGGTCAGTTCGGGCAGTCTCGGTGGCAATCAGAGCAGCCTGCCCACCACCACCGCAGCCGGATCAACCGCGAGCAGTGCGGGCGGCGCTAATTCCACGGCGAACCTTGGCTCACAGATTGTCACGCTCGGTAAACGCCTGTCGGCGAATGCGTATGTGTCGTACGAGCAAAGTTTGGCCGGTGCCTCAAGCGTCGTTAAATTAACTTACAATTTGTCCCGACGCGTGTCCGTGATCGGTCGCGCAGGCACGGATAATTCAATTGATTTAAGCTATACATTCTCGTTCGACTAAGTTGTACCGTTCCGCCACGGGTGACCGTATGAATGTAAACGGATAAAAAACAATGCAAATCATTTTGTGGCGGCACGCCGAGGCGGAAGATTTAGCGCCCAGCGATCTCGCCAGAAATCTCACCCTCAAAGGCCGCAAGCACGCTGAGTCCATGGCCGGGTGGGTGCGCAAACAATTACACGATGATTTCGGTAATTGGCGGGTCATCGCGAGCCCCGCTAACCGCGCGCAGCAAACAGCGGCAGCCTTGCAGATGAAATTTGAAACCATCGACAGCCTGGCCCCGGATGCCTCACCGGAGTCCATCCTTAATGCGGCGCGCTGGCCTGATTCTGCATTCAATGTCATCGTCATCGGCCATCAGCCAACACTCGGCATGGTTGCGGCGCGCCTGATGAACGGCGTTGACGGGTATGTAGCGGTAAAAAAAGGCGCAACCTGGTGGTTCGAAACGCGAGAGCGAAATGGGCGCGTAGAAACCGTAATGAAAGCGATGACAACGCCAGAATCGTTTGGCTAGTGTTAGGTCAGGCCTGATTATTTTGCGGCGATTTTTTGCTTCGCCACTTTCTTTACTTCAGTCACAAACTCCGGGTCCGCACCCCCGATAGTGCTGGTTTTAGCGACGATCCGCCCCTCAGCATCGAGCAAAATAAGAACACTGGTGTGATTGAAGTCACCGTTGGGCAATGCCCGATATTGAATGCCGAGTGCGGCGGCGAGCTTACGCACGTTACGATCATCTGTGCGCGCAATTGCCCATTGTGGTGAGGCCAAACCGCGCTCGGTGGCGACGGTTTTTAACGCCGCAATATCGTCGTGCTCGGGGTCAAAAGTCACCATCAATACCTTGGTGTTTTTGCGTTCAGCGGGGGTCAGCGAGGCTTCCGTTTTCTTCAACGCATCAATGATGCGTGGGCATACAAATTGGCATCCCGTATAAAACATGCTGATCAGCAGTGGTTGACCACGATGTTCAAGCAACGTCATCGGTTTTCCATCCTGATTCGTGAGGGAAATTTCCAGCTGATAGACAGAATCGTTGGCTAAGGGAACATCGGCAGCCCACACTGAAAAACTTGCCAATAATCCGTAAGCCAATATGGTTAATGTGCGGTGGCACCGATTCATTTTTTTTCCTTTGCAGGGATTGATGGTGGCGCTGTTGATGAACTTGCTTTGCGCACACAGCGAAAGCCCAAATTATTGGTGGTGTCGGCAGCGTTTAGCGACGATAGCAAGGCGATTCGCATCAGTACCGCGTAGTTGTCGCGACTTTTTAGGCTAATCGCACCTGCGCCACAAAACTGCACCTTGTCAGGATCGCCTTGCGTGCGACTATCCGCGCTGACCAGCAGCGCGTTGAAGTCATCCACCCATTCCCAAATAAGGCTGTGGATGTTGCTCACGCCGTACGCGTTGCGTGGGCCACCCACCGATTCGATCGGCACGGCTGACGAGCGCGAATACCACGACAGGATGCGTGCGCGCCACGCCGGATCGCGTCTCGCATCGGTGCTGGTTTCGTCGGCTGCGGCAACATATTCCCATTCCATCCAAGTAGGCAGTCGAGCACCCTCGCTTTCACAAAACGCCTCAGCTGCAAACCAGCTCACACTCGTGACGGGTTGATGTTCACGCGCCGAGTCGCCCAGCTCGGTTGCGCTACGCCAGCCGTTAAGATAGCTCGCATCGACAAACGTAGCCGGTGCGCGACCGCGCTGCCAGACGGAATGTGCGTTCACAAAATTCAGAAATTCGCCGTTGGTGACCGGGGTCGCGCGCATCGCGAAGGCTGCGATTGGTATTGCATCAGGTGCAGCGTCGTTGGCGAGCACGCTGGTGATACTGCCAGCCGGTATGGTCACGTACTCTGTCGCAAAAACGAAATTGGTAAACGACAACGTGGCGCTACCCACCACGAGCACTGCGAACAAAACTGCGCGTGAAAACAAACTTTGCATATTCATCCGTTCAGCTCGTGGGGGAGGCGTTTAGCTAGTGCGCGGCAGCGGCTAGCGGAGCAGGTTTTGCCCGTACTTTCTTCACCTCATCCGCCGAAATTTTGCCGCCGGGATTGCCCCAGCTATTCAGCACATACGTGAGAATATTCGCGACTTCGTCATCATTGAGCTGGTTCATGGGCGGCATGACCGAGTTGTACTCTTTGCCGTTGACCACGATTTTGCCAGTGAGACCATGCAGCACGGTGCTGATCGTGCGTTTCACATCGGCGGCAATGTAATCAGACTTTGCCAGCGGCGGGAACACACCAGCGAGCCCGTCGCCATTCGCCTGGTGACACACCGAGCACGTACCGTTGAACAAAGCTTTACCCGCATTGCTCTGCTCTTGCAGTGTCAACGTGCCGCTTGCAGCGGCCGCTGCCGCGACCGAAACAGCGGCGAGATTCGGTTGAGACCGATCACCCAGATAAACCGAATCTAGCTCCTTGCCTGAATAGATTGCCTTATTTTCGGGCCCATTAACCTTCATGATCGCCAATGCACCTTTATTGAATGCACGAAAGATCGAGTGATCGACCAAGACATAGCTACCCGGCACTTCAGTGTGAAATTCAACCACCGCCGCGCCACCAGCAGGGATGAGCGTGGTCTGGACATTGTGCTGCACGTTGCTACCGCCCTCGTAGCGGACGTTGTCAAAAATCTCACCAATCACGTGAAAGCTCGACACCAGATTCGGCCCGCCATTGCCGACAAACATGCGCACGGTTTCGTTGGTCTTTACGTTAAGCGCTTTGTCGCCGGTGAGTGAGCCTTCTGCGCCGTTAAATAGAACATAGGTGGGCCGCTCATCAATTGCTTTCTCCATATCGAATGGCTGCAAACCTTTTTCGCGGTATTTGCCCGTGGTGTAGAAATCACCTTGCATCACATAGAACTCGTGATCCACTTTCGACAGCCCGCCGGGAGGTTCCACCAGTATCAAACCGTACATGCCATTGGCCACATGCATGCCAACCGGTGCAGTGGCGCAGTGATAAACATAAATGCCTTCGTTCAACGCCTTGAACGTAAATTGAGATTCGTGACCGGGTGCAGTGAAGCTTGACGCTGCACCACCGCCAGGCCCAGTCACGCCGTGCAGATCGATGTTGTGCGGCATCTTGCTCGACGGGTGATTCTTCAGATGAAACTCCACCGTATCGCCCTGGCGCACGCGAATAAAACTGCCCGGCACAGTGCCACCAAATGTCCAGAAGGTATAGCTCACACCTTCCGAAATCGGCATGTCTTTCTCGATTACTTCCAGCTCCACGATGACTTTCGCTGGATAGTTGCGCATCGTGGGCGGTGGCACATTCGGTGGGCTCGTGAGCACTGCGCGAATCGTTTTCCCTTGGGGCGCGCCAAAATCACCGGCCGCTTTGCCGGGGCTCGCTAGCTTCGCGCTGGTTGCTTTCTTTGTCGTCGCTTCTGCTGCCACTGCACCGCCAGCGGAAGTAATGTAGGCCATCGCGGCCACCATGGCGCCAGCGGTAAGCGCGAATTTCAGTGATTCAGCTATTGTTGGTTTCATCGAACCCCCCGATTTATTTGGATGCAAGCATTGAGAATAAATGCACGTGTACAAACTGATTTGCGCAAAATCAAATGTTCTCCATCTATTCCCGCATCGGCTAACCGCCAGTAACCGCGAACTAGTTTGATTTTTCGCAAGTCGCGCGTCGCACGCGAGCGTCATCATGTTGACGACAACATGGAGGAATCATGAGTAATGCACCAATGCACGCGATGAGAAGCATGGAACGCGCGCCGAAACGCGGCGCATCGGTGAGTGACGCGTTGTATTTTGCGGTTCGTTGCGCGGTCATGGCACCGTCGAGCCATAACTCACAGCCGTGGCAATTCAAGATTCTCAACGATGGGTTGATGCTGATGCTTGATCGTCGGCGTGCGCTGCCGGTGGTCGATCCGTATGATCGTGAAATGATTATCAGCTGCGGCGCGGCTCTGTTCAATACCCGGGTCGCACTCGCCTATGCGGGCAAGCAGGCGCGCATTGATGTGCTGCCCGACTCCATGGATGAGGATTTGTTGGTTCGCATTGCGTTGGACGGTGACGAACTGGTTTCGCAGGATGGTGCACTCGCGTCACTGTATCCGGCGATTTCGAAACGAATGACCAATCGCAGCGCCTACTTTGCAGAAAGTATTTCGCCCGAGGTTATTGCGAAGCTTGATGATGCAGCACGCGTCGAATGGGCAAAATTATCAACCGCAACTGCTACCAATGATCGTGAAGCCATCGCCACACTGGTTGCTGCAGCAGATTTACTGCAGTTTGCTGATGTACGTTTTCGGCGAGAGCTGGCATCTTGGTTGCATCCTGCGCGCGAAGGCGACGGGCTTGCCGCGTTTAGCGGCGAGATGAAAAAAACGCTCGATTTTGCAACGCCACTTGCCGCGTTGGTAGTGCGCACATTTGATGTGGGCAATGGTGTTGCGGCCAAAGATAAAGCGCTCGCAGCTGGCTCACCGCTGCTGGCGTGCATTTCAACGACCACCGATGACGCCGCCGCATGGCTGGCCGCCGGGCAGGCGTTGCAACGTGTGCTGCTGACTGCCACCGCTAACGGCCTGGATGCTTCATATCTTAATCAACCCATTGAGGTCGAGGAATTTCGCAGCGCACTCGCGGAGATGATGCGCGCCGAAAAGTTCCCGCAGCTGCTGATTCGTATCGGCCGCGGCCTCCCACAAACCCATTCTCCACGGAGAGAACTTCGTGAAGTTATTTCGTAACGCGCTTTGCCGATGCTTATTGGTCGGCGCGATGTCGCTACTGTCGGCATGCGCAGCATTGCTGCCCACCTCAAGAGTGGATGTGCAGACCTCGTGGCGCAATTATGGAGAGGCGCGGGCGCTGTTCGATAAAATCACCATCAACCAAACGCGGGCGGAGGATTTAAAAGCATTTGGCATAGACGCCGAAACAACGCCAAACGTTGCGTCTTTAAACCACGCCGATCTGTTGCGGCGGTTTGCCACCGCTCCCGCGATGGATACCAACATGATTGATGAAGGGTTGCGTGCCTGCCTGCGCAAGTTGCAAAAATGCAACGCGATCGAGATTGAAGAATCGCACCTTCAACGCGAACGCGTCGGAAATTTCTGGCTTGATTTTTTAAACTTCCGCCGCGAAACCAAAATCAGCGGCTGGAAATTTGACGCCATTTTCGTGATGGATGACGGCTTGGTGGTCTACAAAGTGTGGACTGGCAAGCCCGTCATTCGTGAATTTGAAGAAAGCCGAAATCCGCTGGGCCCATTTCAAGGCGTTGGAGAAACCACGTTGCGGCAGCGGTTTTAAAATTTATAAATGTGCAAATGAAAATTACCGAGCTGCTGTCCAAACTCAAGCAACAACGGTGGCTAATCGCGATTGCGGTCGTGGTACTGGCAATGGCGCTGTATTTTGCCGTGCAAAAATTTCTCGGCCCCAAGCTCGTTGTCCATCCGGTTGAAGTTCAGGATGTGGTGCAGACGATTGTGGCCAGCGGTCATGTGGAAACGCCACTGCGTGTGGATATCGCCAGCCAGATCACCGGGACAGTCGCATCGATTCCGGTAACAGAAGGACAAACGGTTAACGCGCGCCAACTATTGATTGCGCTTGAAGATGGTGAGGCCAAGGCGCTCGTGGCGCAGGCGCGTGCGGCAGTGACGCAGGCCGAAGCGCGGCTAAGACAAATCCGCGATCTTGGGCTCCCGTCCGCACGTCAAGCGCTTGAGCAGGCAAAAATCAATCGCGCCAACGTGGCCAAGCAAACGGCGCGCACGGCCGAGCTTCAGGCAAAAGGCTTTGTCGGCCAGTCGGCGCTGGATGAGGCGCAAAAAAATCTCGCCATTGCTGACAGCCAGGTTAGAACCGCGCAATTGCAAGTTGACAGTAATGCACAACAAGGCGGCGATTATTTGGTCGCGGATGCAGCGCTGCAGCAAGCCAAAGCAAGCTTTGATGTGGCCGTCGCGCGACTCGATTACACCACCATTGAAGCGCCCGCCGAGGGCATTTTGATTGCGCGAAATGTAGAGCGCGGTGATGTGGTGCAGCCGGGAAAAGTTCTGATGGTGCTATCGCCTGGCGGACAGGTGCAATTGGTTGCGCAGATCGACGAACGAAATTTAGCAAACTTGCGGTTGGGTGAAAAAGCAATTGTCGCGGCAGATGCTTTTCCAGACGAAAAATTCGCGGCCGAGGTCGCGTACATAAATCCCGCTATTGATCCGCTTCGCGGTTCAGTCGAAGTAAAACTCAATGTGCCTGCGCCACCGCTACATTTGCGCCAGGATATGACGGTATCAATTGATATCGAGGTGGCGCGCCGATTAAGGACGCTGGTGTTGCCAACAGAGGCAGTGCATAACGGCACAGGTGCCGAGCCGTGGGTGCTGCTGATTGCAAATGGTCGCGCCAATCGGCAACCGGTAAAACTGGGGTTGCGTGGTGGCGGAAAAATCGAGATTCTGTCCGGCATTCAGGCGGGTGATCAAGTGCTGGCAAGCGCTACTGCCGCGATTGCGGACGGTGCGCGGGTGCGTGTAGTGCACAGCAACACTAAATAGACATGCGCTGATGAATAATTTTCTGCCGTTTGAATGGATTGCGGCACTTCGTTTTCTCCGCGAAGGGCGGATGCAATCGCTGTTTATTGTTGCCGGCGTGGCTATCGGCGTTGCGGTTATTGTGTTTATGTCGGCGCTGCTGGCGGGGTTGCAGTCAAATCTCTTTCAACGTGTGCTGAGCTCACAAGCTCACATCACGCTGGAACGACCCAAGCAGGTCGCCACCCCGCAGCGAGAGTCGCACGCTGGCGAGACAGTTCTGTCGATCATCCAGAAGCCTGCACAACGATTGAGCAGCGTGGATCAATGGCAAAAAATTCGCGATGAAATGCAAGCACGCGCCGACGTCGTCGCCGTCTCGCCCACGGTTACGGGTTCCGCGTTTGCGGTGCGCGGCGATGCCAGCCAAGCCGTTTCCCTGACCGGAATCGATGTTGAGCAATACATCAAGATTGTGCCGCTACCAGACAAAATAATCGCCGGTTCGGTTCGCATGGGTAATAGCGATATTTTGATCGGCAAGCAGCTCGGCGAAGATCTCGGCGTGCAGCTAGGCGACAAGCTGCGTATGACCACCGCTGCGGGCGGCAATCTTACGCTCACCGTTGTCGGCATTTTTGATCTGGGTAATCGCGGCGCAAATCAGCGCACCGCGTGTGTTGCTTTGCCGACTGCGCAAAATTTATTGAATCTGATTGGCGGCGTATCGAGCATCGATTTAACCGTGGTTGAGCCGTTTCAGGCAGAAGTGATTGCCAAGTCTATTGCGGCATCAACCGGGCTCAACGCTATTTCCTGGATCGCGGGTAATGATCAGGTTTTTTTGGCATTGAACGCGCAAAATCTGTCGAGTCGCATCATTCGTTTCTTCGTTGCTTTATCGGTGGCAGCCGGGATCGCCAGCGTGTTGGTGGTGTCGGTGGTGCAAAAATCAAAAGAAATTGGCATCCTGCGCGCGATGGGTGGTTCGCGCGGACAGATTCTGCGCGTGTTTTTAATTCAAGGTGCAATCGTCGGACTGATTGGCTCACTGTTGGGTTCAGCAATAGGAACAGCATTGATTCCGTTGTGGGGTAGCGTCGCAAAAAATCCAGATGGCACACCGATGTTTATCATCACCATCAGCAGCAGCCTCTATTTGTGGACGGCCTTGATCGCGACTGTGACCGGCGTTGCATCTGCGGCCATACCCGCGTTGCGCGCCGCGCGGCTTGATCCTGTGGCGGCAATGCGTGGCTGAATTGTCCCATCCTGTGCTGCGATTGGAACGCGTCACCAAATCGTACGCGGTCGGCACGCCGGTCGAAACGGAAGTCTTGCACGGCATTGATTTAACACTTGAACGCCAGGAATTTGCGTCCCTCATTGGCCCATCGGGATCCGGCAAAAGCACGCTGCTCAATATCATCGGCCTGCTGGATCGCCCGACCAATGGCAAGCTATTTATCGAAGGCCAAGATACCAGCACCCTGGATGATGCGGCGCTCACCAAATTACGCGGGCGCACCATCGGCTTTATTTTTCAGTCGCACTATTTGTTGTCGGCTTTTACCGCGCTTGAAAACGTGATGATGCCGATGATGCTTGAACGCGGTCACCCCGATGATGCGATGCGCGAAACCGCGAAGGGATTGTTGGACAAAGTGGGGCTGACAAAATGGCAAAACAATCTTTCGTCAAACATGTCCGGCGGCCAGCAACAGCGCGTCGCAATTGCTCGCGCACTTGCGCTGAATCCCGCGTTAATTCTTGCCGACGAGCCCACCGGCAATCTGGATACACAGTCCGCAGAGAGTGCTTTTGAACTGATGAAAGAAGTAAGTGCAACCAGTGGCACTACATTCTTACTGGTGACCCACAACCTGGGTCTTGCCGAGCGGTGTGACCGAACCATTGAGCTGATCGATGGCCGGATTGTTTCCGGCTCACATCAGGCTCTCACACCAGGCTCTCGCAGCACGCTAGTCCCGCCATCTGCCGCCATCTGACTTTGCGCTGGCGCTGCAAATACTATTTTACCAATCTTTGATTATCCGCAAAGCGCCGATGTTTCCGCCGACTAGACTTAAGCTGTAGTCGAGAAGGGTTACCACTTAACAAATGAAGAGGATGATCGCCATGGACGCTGTCGAAATGAAAGATGCTGCGAAAGAACGACTCACACACGACCTGAAAGCGTTAGTGAGTGGCGCTGAAGATTTACTCAAAGTGACTGCGGCGAATGCGGGTGCCGAATACGCTTCTGTTAAACAAAAGCTTGAGCGAAACCTCGTTTCTGCACGCGATCAACTTGATCACATGGAGCATGCCGCCATGGTGAAAGCCAAGTATGCCGCGCGCGCCACGGACAACTATGTTCATGACAATCCGTGGCAATCGATTGGCGTGGGAGCCGCGCTAGGCTTGGTGATTGGCGTACTAATCGGACGCCGCTGATGATGTATGACCGCGCTCTGGAAACGGAGACGACCAACGGTGCCGGAAGTGATTCCAGCAGCGGCCCCGCGAGCAATTTTCTGCGCGCGGGGCAGCGTTTGATGGGCTCGGCGATAGCAGTTCTGCAAACGCGGCTTGAGTTGCTTTCGACCGAGGTTGAAGAAGAGTGGCTGCGGATTGCGGGGCTGATCATGATCGGTTTGTCGGCACTTTTTTGTGTCGGCATGGCGGTCATGCTGCTGGTTGCGTTGATCGTTGCCGCGTTTTGGGATTCGCATCGATTGTTGTCCATAGGCCTCTTGGCGAGCGCGTTTGCCGTTGCCGCATGGATTTGCTGGCGCTCGTTAATGGCGCGTTATCAGTCGAAGCCGCGATTGTTTGCGGCAACGCTTGATGAGCTGGGGAAAGATCAGGCGGCAATTTCCGGGTTGCCCTCATGAGTAGAAATGCGCGAGCAGTCGAGTTGGCGATTCATCGCGAGGTGATGATTCAGCGCGCTGATGCGCAGCGACAGTTGATAGCTGCGCGGTTGCAACCGTTACGTCTGGCAGCGTGGCGAATGGATCAACGCATTCATGCCGCGCAACGCACGCTGAGCTCGCCAGTCGTCATCGGTTTGTCGGCGGGTCTACTTCTTATCATCGGTCCGCGACGTGGGCTTCGGTTCATAAAGCGCGGTGCCGAGCTGTGGTTAATGTCACGAAACTGGGTGCCTCGCATTACGTCGCTGTTAATGAAAAGCGCGGATTGAAATAGCGGGGGGCCGCGAAGGCATCAAATGAAAAATCAACGCAATGACGCGTTTCAGACGCGCGCTACGCAGCCGATGTCGACGCTCGATGACCCGATTGCGACGTTCGTTGCATTTCATGAAGTAATTCGCAAACAGTGCGCCAATCTCGAAACGCTGGCGCACGATCTGACGCGATTTCGCGCCGATAACGTTGCGCGTAATCGTGCTTCGATGATTGTTAGATTTTTTGATATTGATGCACGCGAGCACCACGCCGATGAAGAATTGATCTTCTTCCCGCGACTGCTGGCGCTCGACATTGATGCCGCTGCGAAAGCCGAGCTCGCCGCGTTGCTTGATGTTTTGTCGAAAGATCATCGCGCGTTAGATGAGGCATGGCAACCACTACGTCAACTGTTATTAAACATTGTCGATGGCAAGACCGAATGGGTCGACGTCGATGTGACCACGATTGTTACCCTGCATCACCACCATTTGCACAAGGAAGACAGCAGCGTTTTGCCATTCGCGCGGCGACATTTTAGCGATGAAGCGTTGCAGGAGCTGCGCGGTGCGATTGTCGCGCGCCGCTCTGAAGTTCGGCGCTGACTTGACCACGCATCAAAGATAGAATTCAAGGTGTCCGTCCAGCTTGCACCTTCAGCCATAAATGCTCCAAACGGCGCTCTGTGATTAGGGTTTAATACTTTCACCCGCATTGATTGCAGATTGGAAGGCTTCCATCGAGCGTAGAGATTCGCACCAAGCCAACACCCGTGATCATTTCGGCAAGCCTCGAGGAACTCATGTGGTGCCGTTGAGTCCCAATATGAGCGTAAAGATTTTTTAGTGCCGTAGCCCTGTAATATTTGCCCACTACTATCGCTTGGACACTGATGCAGAATGTCCGCAAAACAGAGGTTTTAAATATTTGCTTATGAGTAATTTAGCGACAAAGGTAAACCCGTTAGCCGCGCCGCCTCCACCTTGGCGCGTGGAGGATATCGATTTTTCTGTCGCGAACAAGCAACTCAGCGCAGAAGATCCGGTGATGCTCTGGCTTGCCATTGCGGCATCATTCACCGAATCCGCATCTGATATTTACACCGGAAATTTGGTAGCCTATTTTGGGGACGATGCAGAAATATCCTCATGGTTGGCCGCGCATTGGGAGCCCGAGGAGCTGCAACACGGGCGGGTGCTGCGCGCGTATGTCGAGGCGGTGTGGCCGCAATTTGATTGGGATAGGGCGTTCAAGGCATTTTTGGTCGACTATTCAAAGTTGTGCAGCATCGAAGTTTTAGGCCCCACCCGCGCACTTGAGCTTGCTTCGCGCTGCGTGATTGAAACCGGCACATCAACGCTCTATCGCGCCGTTCGCGACGCCACCAAGGATCGTGTGCTGCGCGAGATCGCGGATCATATTCAGCGCGATGAAGTGCGGCATTTCAAATATTTCTTCGATTTCTTTCGCCGCTATCAGGTGGCTGGCGGCGCGAGTCGTTGGGCGGTGGCGAAGATGCTGCTGATGCGGGTGCGCGAAATTCGCGACAGCGATACGGTGTGCGCCCTTAGTCATATTCAAAGCGGTTGTGTTGGATCGCTCGCGCAGATCGCGAACGATTTGCCAAATGCGCAGACAATGCACCGGATGATCACCGCCAGATTGCAGCCAGTCTATCCGCTAAACACGGCCACCAAGATGTTGCTGGCACCGATGGCGCTTCCAGCGATGGTGCGCAATATGGCCACCGGTGCGGTCAGCTTTGCGGCGCGCACGATGGTGGCGTGGTCGGCGCGTTGAGCGGAATTTAAAGCGCGAACCTCAAAACGAGAGATTGCATCTGCGTCTGGTTTGATTTTTCGCAAGGTGGTGTGCCTTCACGTGCCTAGAATGGTTTGTCATTAGCCAAAATTGGCGGGCACTTCATAGAGGACGTACATGCGCAATTTTTCTTCAGGCTCAACGGGCAATCACAGCCCGGCCGCATACAAAACTGCTTCATCACTCCAGAGCGCACTCTTGTTTCTGACCATACTGGTTGCGTTGGTTATATCAGGCTGCGCGACAACACACGTCGACTCGCAATGGTTGAGTCCGGATTTTGCGGGCCGTAAATTGACCGGCAAGTTATTGGTGGTCGGCATTTCGCGCGATGATACGGTACGAAGATTGTATGAAGACGAGATGTCCGCACAACTCGCATTGCAGAAGATTGAAACAGCGCGCAGCCATGAATTGATCGCAGGGCCGCTGGTGGCCAATGGGCCCGATGCGCTAATCAGAGCCGGGCGCGAAGCCGGGGCCAATCTGATTTTGACTAGTGTGGTGGTGTCGCGTGAGCATGTTGATCGCGTGGTATCTGAGACGATGCCGCGAATGGGCGCCAACTTTGATGGCTGGTATGGATATTACTGGCCGTATGCCTATGTTAGAACAGAAGTCCGCTCGTTTGAGCGCTACACTGTTGTCACCAGTTTGAGCGATGCTGCCACAGGAAAAATAATGTGGTCTGCCAGCACCCAGACCGAGGACACTGATAGCGTTGATCGCGAGATAAAGATGTTCGCGAAAGTTATCATCAAAGCGCTGTCGAAAGCGGATCTGCTTTAAAGCGCCACTGACATCGCGCGGAGCAGAATGGAATTCAAGGATTACTACCAGATACTCTGCGTGGAAAAAACCGCCGATGACGCTGAAATAAAAAAAGCGTATCGCAAACTTGCGCGCAAATATCATCCGGACGTGAGCAAGCTCGCCGATGCAGAAGTGCGCATGAAAGAAATCAACGAGGCGCGTGAGGTATTGTCCGACGTTGAAAAGCGCGCCGCATATGACGCCCTCGGCGGTCGGTACCAAGCAGGGCAGGATTTCAATCCGCCGCCAGGTTGGGATGCGGGCTTTGAATTTTCAGGAAGTGGTGCGCCGAACGGACGCGGCAGAAGCAATCGTGCGCCAGAAGACTTTAGCGACTTCTTCGCGAGCATTTTTGGTAATGCGCCGCCGGGTGGTCGTGGGTCGCGTGGCGCTCAATCGCAACAAATGCGTGGCGAGGATCATCACGCCAAAGTGGAGATTGACCTCGCTGACGCCTACATGGGCACCACGCGGATGATAACCTTGCGTGCCGCGCGGCTCGATGAATCGGGCCATGTTGTGAATGACGAACGTACCCTGAATGTAAAAATTCCCAAAGGCGTGAAGAGCGGTCAACACATTCGCCTTGCAGGGCAGGGTAGTGCGGGTTTTGGTGGTGGTGCGGCGGGTGATTTGTTTTTGGAAATTCATTTCAGGGCAAATGCCAAATATCGCGTTGACGGTGGCGACGTGACCGAAACGGTGCCAATCACGCCGTGGGAAGCCATGCTGGGCGCAACCATTGAGCTTGATACGCCGTCCGGCAAGGTGGACGTTAAAGTGCCGCCCAAATCGCAAACCGGTCGTAAATTGCGGCTGAAAGGTCGCGGCATTCCGAGCGAGCCGCCCGGTGATCTGTATCTCGAATTGACCATCGTATTGCCGCCAGCAGATACCGATAAAGCACGCGAATTGTACGAAACAATGGCGCGCGAAATGGCATTTAATCCGCGTCATGATTTGCAGCAAGCGCAACAAACAACGCAGGCCGCGATGGAGAAATAATGATGGCAAGCGAAAATGTGATTTACGGTGTGCTCATTGACGAATCACGATTAACCATCCACGAAATCGCGCGCGCATGTGCGGTCGAGCCAGCGTGGGTTGTACATCACGTCGAAGAAGGCTTGCTCGAATGCGAAATG
>JANMQR010000412.1:0-3351 GCA_031370625.1 Burkholderiales bacterium
CTTGCAGCTTGATGCCGTTTACCAAATAAATTGAGACAGGGACATGTTCCTTACGCAAAATATTCAGGAACGGGTCTTGTAATAGTTGCCCTTTTGCACTCATATTTTTATTCTCCAACGTCGGGTTGTACTTGTGATTAAAAATCAGCAATTAAAAAAGTGATGGCTGACGAAATGAAACAATGTGAGTAACTTTAACTTAACTGAAAAAAATGTGCACTCGCAACATAAAGACAAGCAAAAAACGGTCAAGTTCCAACAAACGCTTCAATACATAAACTATTTATCGAATCAATCGTATGGCTGAACATTTGCCGGTCAAAAAACCGAAATCGAACCTGCCCGCCAATGCATGTTTACTTAGGGGCGCAGCTGAATTTTTCAAGCGATTTCCAACAATTTAGGCGTACTTGCGCTTCATGCGAATACGCCCACGGCGACGTTGATTTTCCTGGCTGGCAGTCAAGACCTGCGGTTTTCGATCTGCATAAGGGTTATGCGCGCTATTTAGCTGCACACGCAACGGCGTGCCGCGCAGCTTGAACGCCGTGCGGAAGGAATTTTCCAGGTAGCGCACGTAGCTGTCGGCAACACCATCGAGGCCGGAGCCATGAATAACCACCACGGGCGGGTTATGCCCGCCCTGATGCGCATAGCGCAATTTGGGGCGATGCAGGCCATTCATCGGTGGCTGATGGGCGGCGGTGGCGGCCATCATCGCGCGAGTAAGTTTTGGCGTGGAAAGTTTCGCCATTGCGGCGGCGAAAGCTTCATCAATCGACTGGAACAGTGGTGCCATGCCCATGCCGTCTTTTGCCGACACCGTGTGCATGCGGGCGAAATCAAGAAAATGCAGCTTGCGGTCAAAATCCGATTTGGTGCGTTCGCGGGTGTAATCGTCGAGGTTGTCCCATTTATTGATGCCCACCACCACCGCACGACCTGATTCCAGAATAAACCCGGCAATATGCGCATCCTGATCCGACACTTCCTGCCGCGCGTCAAGCAACAACACCACCACGTGCGCATCCTCAATCGCTTGCAACGTTTTGATCACCGAGAATTTTTCAACCGCTTCGAACACTTTGCCTTTACGACGAATACCGGCCGTATCGATTAAGGTGTAATCCTTGCCGTGATAATTTAGCGGAATATAAATCGAATCGCGCGTGGTACCGGGCTCATCAAACGCAATCACGCGCTCTTCGCCCACTAGGCGATTCACCAGCGTGGATTTGCCCACATTGGGACGGCCGACGATCGCAATTTTCGGGGTCGATTCATCGGTTGTTTCTTCGGCTTCGGGAAAATGCACCAATACATCTTCGATCAGCTGGCGTACGCCCTCGCCGTGCGCCGCAGAAATCGCGACCGGCAAGCCAAGACCGAGTTCATGGAATTCCGCGACAACAACATCCTCGTTCATGCCTTCGGCCTTGTTGACCGTAATCACGAGCGGAATACCGCGACCCTGCGCATCGCGACGCAGACGTTCGGCAATAATCTTGTCCTGTGGCGTCAGTCCCTGACGGCCATCAACCACAAAAATAATCGCGTCGGCTTCCGCCACGGCTTGCAAGGTTTGCTTGGCCATTTCATGCAGAATGCCTTCGGTGACGACTGGCTCAAAACCACCGGTATCGACCACCAAATAAGGCCGCGAGGCACCTTTGCCGTGCCCGTAGTGGCGATCACGCGTGAGGCCAGGAAGATCCGCGACCAAGGCGTCACGCGTCTTGGTCAGGCGGTTGAAAAGCATGGATTTGCCGACATTTGGCCGGCCAACAATAACAATAGTAGGCTTCATAGCCTACAGTTTACCGGCAATAACCGTGCCGCCCGTGTGAATTTGACGGGCGGCCGGAATATATTGGACGATTTACTGCCAAATCGCGACTATTTTGCAGCCGTGACACCTACGTCCTTCATGGCCTCCAGCTTGCCCAAGTCAATGCTGGCAACTGCCTTGCGAACCTCATCGATACTCAATCCGCGCCCCTTTACGCTCACTACAAAACGATCTCCAACAACCACTGAAACCTCGTTGGAACCTCCGCTTTTTGAAACCTTTTCATTCACCAGGCGGCCGTTCACTTTGGAGGTTTTTTCAGAGCCATATTGATCTTCTTTCTCGCCCTGAACATTCATCCACGACGCCATGCCCATAAGCCCGCTGGCCCCACCTGTGTCGGACAAATCGAACTCAATACTTTTTCCAGAATCGTCACCATAAGTCGCTTCGGCTTTGGAAATCATCAAACCAGCCATGCCGGTTTTCTCGGTTTTACTCGTCTTTTTGGCCAACCCTGCCATCGTCTCTGGCACAAACGGCTTCAATTGATCAATGCCAATTGGCTCAACGTTTTTGCCGCCGCCGAGCAGCGCGCCCAACATGCCCGTAGCTGCCGCCATTTTCGCGGCGTCATCCCCGCTCTTTTCGGCCGTTTCCATTTTCTTGCCAGCTGCTTCCATTTGCTTGCCAAATTGCTCCAGCTTGCCGAGCGGACTGTTTTTGTCGATAGTGACATTTGAGCTGGATGAACTGGTGTTTAGTCCACCACCGAGGCCACTGCTCAGCCCGCCGGTAGCCATCATGCCCAGGCCGCCCACGCACATCGTTAAAGCAGAGAAAATCGCGCCAAGCACAAATGTACAAATCACGGTAACAGCGGTATAGCCGACCGCCTTGTCCTCGGGTGACTTCATCAGTTTCATCAACGCAAAGTAAAGCAAATAAATGCCGTAACACGCCGCGGCGAACATCAAAAGAATGCCAATCCAGGGCAGCAGCTGAAACACGCTCGATAACCATGCCGGTGTCAACGAATAAGCCGCCGCTTTCATGGCTTGCGCAGAATTTTTTTCACCGCCAAACGACGGCGCTAAAACATTAATAACTAACGAGATAAGAAAAACCGCAACAACCGCCATCACCAGCGTGAAAACTGCCATGCCGATACCACTCAATATCGACGAACGAACCGTAATGCCGAAACCGGAATGACCAATAATCGAGTTGCTCACAAACCCCATCAAGGCAGAAAACCCGGCCAGCGGCAGCACATAGCCCAGCAGCAACTGCGAGGTTTCAGTCGTTTCTGTACTGATCACATCCCATTCAGTTTTGGGCGTGAGGCAGATATTTTTTGCGCGTTCGATCAGATTCATGAAATCCCCTTTTTGAAAATAAATTTATTAAGTGCCCGCCACTCGCTTCGTAGAAGAACGTTCTTTTTATAGCGCAAGACCCAAACACAGAATGTTATCAACAGCACACTACCGGCGAAATGCCTCAATCAAGGTACGGCGACAAACTTAAAAATCGCGAAATAGTGAATCGCCGCCCCGCCC
>JANMQR010000423.1:0-2784 GCA_031370625.1 Burkholderiales bacterium
GATTTCGAAATTGGCTTTGATCGCAGCGTAGTTAGGGCCGGGCGCTTCGGCGAGTGAGACAAATTTGAAGTCGTATCCGGACTCGGTGGCTGTCTCACCCGGTGCGAGACGAATATCACGTTCGCTCTCATAACCCTTCACCATCGTCACGCCAATAACAAAGACGGCAATGCCGATGTGGCCCGCGTGCATGCCGTAAAACGAGGTGCTGTTCGCCTTGAGTTTTGCAAAAAATCCGGTTGCCGCCGTCTGCTGGAATCGATGCGCAATCGCGGTGATGCATGCGCCAATAATCCAGATCGCGAACGTCAAACCAATCGCAATCCACGCGCTGAATTTGCCCATCACGAGCGGAATGCCGATACCTGCAATCACCGCAATCGTCATCGCCCATTTCAGGCGCACGACCAGTTCGGGCAGCGTGGCATTGCGCCAGCGCGCAATCGGGCCGACCGCCATCAGGAACAGCGCGGGCAACATCAGCAAACCAAACACCAAATCAAAATACGGCGGACCGACGGAAATTTTTCCATAGCCAAGCGCATCCATAAACAGCGGATATAAAGTGCCGAGTGCGACGGCCAGCATCGCGACCACCATTAAAATATTGTTCGCCAACAAAAACGATTCGCGCGAAGCGGGGGTGAACGCACCGGGCGCTTTGGCAAGGCCCAGCGTGGGCGCGCGCCACGCGTAAAGCGCCAACGAACAACCAATCACGATCACCAAAAACGCGAGAATAAATACGCCCCGTGTCGGGTCCGTTGCGAACGCATGCACGCTCGTGAGCACGCCCGAACGAACCAGAAATGTGCCAAGCAGCGAAAGTGAGAACGCCATGATCGCGAGCAGCACCGTCCAGCTTTTAAAGATGCCGCGCTTCTCCGTCACTGCGAGCGAATGGATAAGTGCTGTGCCCACCAACCACGGCATAAACGATGCGTTTTCCACCGGATCCCAAAACCACCAACCGCCCCAACCTAATTCGTAATAAGCCCAAGCCGAACCCAGCGCGATACCGATCGTTAAAAATATCCACGCGGCCGTTGTCCAAGGACGCGACCAGCGCGCCCAGGTCGCATCCAATTTGCCGCCAAGCAATGCGGCGACCGCGAACGCAAACGCCACCGAGAAACCCACATAACCCATGTACAACATCGGCGGGTGATAGATCATGCCGGGATCTTGCAGCAGCGGATTTAAATCGCGCCCCTCAACGGCGGCAGGAACAAGGCGATCAAACGGATTTGATGTCATCAACATAAATAACAGAAAGCCAATCGCGATCAAACCCATCACCGCGAGCACGCGTGCAATTACCTCCAGCGGCAAATTTTTACTGAATATCGACACCGCAAATGTCCAACCCGCGAGCATCAGCATCCACAATAAAAGCGAGCCTTCATGCGAGCCCCATGATGCGGTGATGCGGTAATAAATGGGCAGCTTGGTATTCGAATTCGTCGCGACGTTGGTCACGGAGAAATCGCTGCTGATGAATGAATAAACAAGGCAGCCAAAGGCGAAAACGATAAACAAAAATTGCCCCTGCGCGAGTGGGCGTGCGAGGCTCATCAATCGATTGTCGTTTCGAAATGCGCCGACCAGCGGCACCACGCCGAGCGTGACTGCGAGACAGAGCGCGAGAATGAGGGAGAAGTGACCGAGTTCTGGAATCATGATTTTGTCAGCCTAGGTTAAGGTCAAGGTTTAGGATTCGCGCCCGCCTGTGTCACCACCGGCTTCTGGCCTGCAAATACTTTACCTTCAATCGGATGCCCGGCTTTTTTCAGTGCTTCGGCAGCTTCGGGCGGCATGTAATTTTCGTCATGTTTGGCGAGAACTTCAGAGGCTTTAAACACACCATCTGCGCCGATTCTGCCTTGCGCGACCACGCCTTTTCCTTCCTTAAACAAATCAGGAAGAATGCCGGTGTAAGTCACGGGAATCGTCTTCGCAGTATCGGTGACATCAAACTTTACAGTGAGGCCGTCCGTGGCACGCGTGACGCTGCCAGCGGTGACCAAACCACCGATTCGAAAGGTGCGGTCCTTCGGCGCTTTTTGTTCGGCCACTTCAGAGGGCGTGAAGAAGAAAACCAGATTGGAATTAAACGCGCGCAGCACCAGCGTGACTGCGACTGCGATGATTAACAATCCAATTGCGATCCACATCAATCGTTTATGACGAGCTTTCATGTATTTACCTTTTTCTTGACCTTTTTCAATCGCATGCGCAACAACAATATCTCAACAATTATCAATAATCCAAAAGCACCGAACGAGCCCCACACATAAAACGCGCGCTCACCCATCGAGAAGAATTCGCTCCAGTTCATGCGCGTGCTCCTGAATGTTTGAGTGCTGCGGTGCCGTGCAAATTAGCCACCCACGCGGCTTCTTTTTCGCGCTCCAGAATAATTGCCCGCACCCGCCACAGCGCTACTGCTATCGCATATGCCCAGCACGCAAACGTCATCAACAACATCGGCATGCGCATGCTGGGATCCATACTGGAGCCACTCGCCGCCACTGAATAACCTTGATGCAAAGTATTCCACCACTTCACCGAAAAATAAATAATCGGCACATTCACCGAGCCAACAATCACCAACAACGCACCCGCTTTATCCGCACGCTTTTTATCATCCATCGCGTTCACCAGCGCCATGTAACCAATATACAAAAACAGCAAAATCAACGTGGACGTCATCCGCGCATCCCACGCCCAATAGGTGCCCCAGGTGGGCTTGCCCCAAAGCGCGCCGGTCCACAATGCCAATAC
>JANMQR010000050.1:0-3932 GCA_031370625.1 Burkholderiales bacterium
AACGCCAGTCTAGGTGCGGAGGTGTTTGCTTGAAAAAGCGAGGTCGTAATTGACTTTGAGCGCGGGGACTGGAACAACGCTGTGCCGCATTATAGCAGGCGCAAATGCCAAGCTAAGCACATTCGCCGCGCCTTGTCGTAAAGCAAATTTAAATGCTTTCGCTATCGCGCGCAATAAAGCGCATCCCCAATACTGGCGGGTGTTTACGAGCATAAATGGTTGAAGACGCCCGTATATGCTGGTGTCTTAGCGTCGTACTCACTGCGTTGGCGTGAACGAAAACAATCTGCCGGTTTGGCCGCTTTCGCTGCCCGCAATCGTCGAACCACTCACCACATAAAACCGACCAGTTATAGCCGCGCCCGCCGTGCCGTGCACAGCAACGGGCAAGTTGGGCCCGAAGCTCCAACTATCTTTACCGGCGGTATAAATTTCTACCGTAGGTTCAACACGCAACGCACCGTTCACAATTTCACCGCCGCCAATAATAATTTGATCGTTCACCACCGCGGCCGCGAATCCGCCGCGCGCGCGTTGGATTGATGGGCCCGCGCGCCATTTCTCCGTCACCGGATCATAAATAACGACCGTAGCCGTCTCCGGACTGCGGCCCGCGATCATCCAAATTTCACCCAGAAACGCGACGACTTGTGAATGATCGCGCGCGCGTCCGGATGGCGCGGGATTGACGCGGCGAAACGCTCGCTGCACCGGATCGTATTCGCGCAACGCGCCGTCGCTGCTGCCGATATAAGCACGGCCATTCAAGATCGCCGCATGGCTGCCAAAGTTGGAGACATTAATCTCAGGCCGCGCGTCCCAACGATTGCCCGCAACGTCATAGCGATACGCCGCAATATTCTGCCCGGTATCGCTACCGGCCGCTCCGCCAGAGTAGTACACGCCGCCGTCGATAGCGAATGCCGCCAGATGATCGCGCGCCGAAGGCATTGGTGGCAGCGTGATCCACGTGTTGGTCGCCGGGTCATAGCGTTTAAATCCGGTGGGGTCGCCAAATCCGCCGAGTGCATACAGCTTGCCGTCAAGCACCGTCGCGGCCAACTCTGATTGCAAAGGTGAGGGCAGTGGCGCACTTTCACTCCACGCACCATTGGCTTTGACTTGTGGCGCGGTGTCAAAACATACGGCACCTGCTACAGCGGTTAATCGCGTCGCTCTGCGCGCAGCGCTGCCATAACCGGGCAAGATGGAAGCATAATTCACATCAACATTATTGCAATCAGTAAACGTCAACGACAGCGTTCCCCAGCGCACCAGTTGCACTGCCGCCGGATTAAATGCGCTGCCGAAACGCGTGCCGCGCGTGATATTGTTTTCAGCGATGTCGATACGATTTCCGATGCGCGTACCAACGCCAAGCGTCCATGCCTGGCGGCCTTGCGGATCGTAGGTAAACCAATAAACGACCGCGCGTCCATCGGCAAGCTCCTCAACCAACCAGCCTTCACCGGATCGCGAAGGCACATACCACGCACCGCTTTTTGTGCGCATGCCATCCAGTGCGCGCGCGCCGGTGGTGGTGAGCGTACGACCGCCCGCGCAGTCGAGCTGATCCAGCGCGGTCAATCGCGTCATGGTGCGCTCACCGCTGCCAAACGCGGCAGGGCCGGTGTAGCGCAGTGTCATCTGATTACAATCGCGAAAATCGAGCTCCATCGTGCCCCACAACGGCAAGCTGATTCTGGCTGGGTCAAATGCATCACCAAACGCGCCACCTTGTGGCTGTACGACGCGCGCAAATTTAATCTTGCTGCCTTCGATGCTGCTGCCATCCGTGATCAGCCACGCTTGCTCATTGCCGGGGTTGTTGTCAGTCGCGGCAGGATAAGTAAACCACGTCGCCAACGCTTTCCCGTTCGGCAAAAATTGCAGGATGATTCCCTCGCCACTGCGTGCTGGATCAAACCACGCGCCGCTCACAGCAGGCCCAGGCCAATAAGGCCCGGTCGTAGCCGTTTGTGCGCGGGCGTGTGGTATCAACAACGAGATTAACAACAGCAGCGCGATAACAGACGCATAACCGGATATGTCTCGCTTCGTCATTTGCGATCTCCTCAACATGTGTAGACGGTATTTTCAACTCGCCATATTGGCACTATATTCCACACAGTTTTGTGCGAAAAGTGCTGGTAATGCGCTTCCGTTAAAGTGCGACGCCTCAATCTTTCACAAGAACAAACAAGTAGCCGTGCACTGGCTGCGCATCTTCGCTGCGAATTACTTTTTTCTCACGCACAATAACGCAGAGCGAATTCATTGCGGCTAGCTGCTCGATGTATTGAGTGGAATGCGCAAACCGTGCACTTGCCTCCAAGCGAAAACCTTCCATCAGATCGTGCGGCGTCTCAACTGAAAATGCAAACGCGCCGCCGATTGACAGCCGTGCGGAAACTTGCGCAAACAACGGCCCGAGTTCGCCAACATAAATCAAAACATCGGCGGCTGAGATCAAATCCACAGTCTCGTTAAATCCGCTGAGAAACGATGTCGCATCACTTTCCGCAAGTTCATCGTAGATGTTGCGGGCGCGAGCCGCATCTAACATCGCACCTGATAGGTCAACACCGATGAGCCGCGCGGCCAGTGCGCGAATCTCCATCCCAAACAAACCTGTGCCACAACCTAAATCAATCACGCGTGGCTTCTTGTTATGCGTCGATGCGAATTGATTCAACCACGGCTCAAGTGCGGATTTAATATGCGCTGGCATGCGATATCCCAGCCGCTTGACGAGATGCTCATCGAACGTCGCCGACATATTCGCGTACATGCGCGTGATCAATTCGGGCGGAAGCGATTCAAGCTGTTCGCCCGCATACAGCGCGCGACGAAAATTTGCCACGGTGTGGGTAGGGTTTTGCGCGAGTACAGCATTAACCGATTTTTTTGCCGCCACCAGATCACCGGTTTGCCGTTCGCATTCTGCAAGCTCTAACCAACCGTCAAGGTTTGTGGGGTTGCACTCTACTGCCGCGCGCAGACTGATCAAAGCCTCCTCGCGCCGATTCGCTTCAATAAGCAATACGCCCAAACCATGATGTGCATAAAAGAATTTTTCGTTAATCGCAATCGCATCGCGATAACAATTTTCCGCACGCACAAACTCGTGCAGCGCCATCAGCACATTGCCTAGATTATTGAGTGCTTCCAAAAAGCGCGGCTGATGCGCCAACGCCGCGTCGAACGCGCGACACGCCCCGGCCAGATCGCGTTTCTGTTGCAGCAACACGCCGAGGTTGTAGTGCGCGTGCGCCATTCGTGGTTCCAGCTTAATGGCGGCGCGATAGCAGCGCTCGGCATCCTCCATTTGCGACAACGCAAAGTGCGCAAGACCGAGTTGCAGCGTGAGTTGCGGATTGCGGCGATCTGCCGCAAGCGCCAATAAATAGAGCGTAATGGCAGCTTGCGGATTGCCGCTGCGCTGCTCGATCACACCAAGCGAAAACTGCGCCGACACGAGAGTTGCCGGATTGTTCGTGAGGCCGAGCAATTGCGCATAACAATGCCGCGCACCAGCCAAATCAAGCCGCGGCACACATGCTGCGATTTCTTGAATCAATGCTTGTTCGCGTGGCGGCGACAACATCGCGTGCCCCCCAATACTTCCCGTTGGTACTTTCCCATTCATCAGCAATCCCAGAGTTTGTTCGCCGCACCCGTTCAATTTGTTTCGAGCATCTATCCAAGGTAGATTCTAACGCCACCTCAGCGTGATTATCGTGCACGAGCGGAATTCAAACTCTAATGATGGAGCGGAGTTAAAGCCGCTTTCCCGGATTCAAGTACGAGTCCCGACACGCGGCGGGTGACCGAATGCTACCTCACTTGGGGTTCTAAAGCCGAGGCATTTACGCGGCGTGTTGTTATATTTTTGTTCCAGCTTTCTCACATCAGCGCGAGTCAGGTTATCC
>JANMQR010000103.1:0-1936 GCA_031370625.1 Burkholderiales bacterium
GTATTTTGCACGTTTTGTACAATATATCAAACAACTTACGTTGCGTGTCAACATTTTTCAAATCTGCCGCTCGCAACCCTGCTTTTATCTAACCATCCTATATGCCAAATAAACCAGTACCAACGAAAAAGCCGCGCACGGTAACGGTAACTGCAGCCGCATCGCGCCAGGTCGCACGCGATCAACAATCCCTTCAACCACCCAGCGTTGGCGCAGCACTCGCCGCGTTACGCCAGCAGCGTGGCCTATCGCTTGATGAGTTATCGCGCCAGTCGGGCGTATCAAAGTCAATGCTCTCGCAGATTGAGCGCAATCAAACGAATCCCACCATTGCCATTGTTTGGCGGCTCGCCAACGCATTGGGTGTTGAGATGGGGGAGCTGATCGCGGGCACCGCAAAGACCAGCGCACCCGCGATTAATCTGGTGTCTGCCCACCACACGCCGACCATGCGCAGCCCCGACGGCAAATGCGAGCTGCGTATTCTTGGGCCAATTGATTTAGCAGGACGTTTTGAATGGTACGAACTGACCATTCAGCCCAGCGGCGCGCTTCACAGCGAGCCCCACGAGCCCGGCTCGCGCGAGCACTTGACGGTAATGAGCGGAACGTTGCGCGTGCAAAGTGGCGATGGCGTTAAACAGGTTGTGCGCCAGGAAACGATCCGCTATGCAGCAGATGTGCCGCATGCAATTACCAACACCGGAAAATCCGAGGCGGTTGCGCTCTTAGTCGTGCTGCATCCGCCGCAGTAGCTCGCAAAATAAAAAACCCGCATGCGCGGGTTTTTTAATATCTGGCGGAGAAGGAGGGATTCGTCCACATCCTGCGGACCGCGGTTTGGCCTGCAGGCCAAACCCTTCGAATCCCTCACGCAAGCCAAACTGTTGGCTTGCTCTTCTTCTTGTAAATAAAAACCCCGCATGCGCGGGTTTTTTAATGAAAGGAGTCATTCACATCATGGCTTGAAAGCCACGCCAGATATAGACTTTGTGATATTAAAATCCAGCAATACCCCCATTTATACCCCCACACCGCACCAGCATGATTTAAAATCGCGCGCGCCCACGCGCGGAACGTAGGGCAACCATGTTGTGCGCGGCTTTCACATCTGATGGTGACACTACGAATCGGCGCGACGGCTTTAACCTGCCTTGCGAAATGGCTTTCGCTTCTTTCAGGCTTCGCATCAATTTATTCAGAAGTGTTTTTTCCATCGCGGTGGCTTCGTTCATCTATCTTGCAAAAACGATCCTACATTATTTAAACCATTCACACCTGAAAAACATGAAATTATTTCTCATATTTGAGAACTTTTTCTTGTGCATCCTTCTCAAATATGAGAAATTAACCACCAGTCAACATAAATGATTCACCGTCAGTGAAATCAAGCGAGTTTATTCGTTATCTCAAAAGCCAAGGCGTGACCTTTAGCCATGGCAAGGGCTCGCACAAAAAAGCTTACCTCAATGGGCGACAGTCGGTAGTGCCCGATCATGGCTCAAAGGAAATAGGCGAAGGCTTGCGCCGCGCCATTCTGAAACAACTTGGAATGAAGGAATAACCATGACCTACTTTTGCAAATTAACCCCTGACACCGGCGGATTCACGGTTTCATTTCGCGATATTCCTGAAGCGCTTACCCAAGGCGATACGGAAGCGGATGCGCTTGCGAACGCGGCTGATGCACTACTGACAGCGCTTGAATTTTATTTTGATGATCGTCGCATCGTTCCGGCTGCCAGCGCGCCTAAGAGAGGCGAACATGCGGTATCAATTCCGGCCATCGTCAGCGCAAAAATTGCGTTACACAACGAGATGGTGCAATCGAGTAAAAAGCGCACTGTGCTCGCCCGGGAATTGCATTTGGTGCCGTCCGGCGTGGATCGCTTGCTGGATATTCGCCATGCGACCAAGCTGTAAACTATCGAGCAGG
>JANMQR010000128.1:0-4404 GCA_031370625.1 Burkholderiales bacterium
CTGACGACGATTCGTGATGCGACCAATATGGGCTGGGCGTTGGGGAGTGATCGGTTTGCATCGGAGATTGAGGCGTTGTCGGAGCGTAGGGCGGTGTCGAAGGGGCGGGGGAGGCCGCGTATTCGTATCATGGCGAGTGTAGATTGAGTTGCAGAAAATAATGCATCCGCCGTGATGATCAACTTCGGGTACATCGGAACACTTCATTTTATGACTCGCGACAAAATACGCAGAGCTATCTAAGACGCTTCTCTATTTGTTGAGCAGTTTAAATGGCGCTCTCATCATCAGCCGCTTTCAACCACGCCGCCGTCCCCGCCGCTCTTAACACCTCACACCCAAACCGTTCCTTCATGCTGCGCTTTAATCCCAGCACCGCATTGTCCTTGCTGATAAGCGCTACAGCTCTTGCATGCGCGGCGAGCTCGAGAAATTTCTGATCATCTTTATCGCGGCAGCGTGGCACTTGGCCTAGCATTGAGGCGCGTTCTGGCGTGATTTGTACATAACTTAAATATTTTTCAAGCGCGGCATCTTGCGCCGCTTGATTGAGCTTGAATACGGGGTAGGCCAGTACGCGAATTAGCTCGTCGATGCAGGCTTGGTTGCTCGCGATGACGACTTCACGCGCGTTGATTGCGGCCATCAATTCCGGCATGCCGCCGTCCTCGAACACCAGCCAATCGAGCACGATGTTTGTATCGAGCACGATGATTGGCTTATTCAAGCCACCTCTCCCGCCGCCACACCCGATGCCCACGCCCACTGAAAATTAAAGCCGCCTAAATGACCAGTTACATCGACGACTTCGCCGATGAAATACAAACCTTTTATGGTGCTTGCTTCCATCGTTTTTGACGATAGCTTGTGTGTGTCAACACCGCCAAGTGTGACCTCGGCTTTGTTGTAGCCGAGCGTGCCGGATGGTTTTACGGCCCATGATTCAAGTGCCGAAATTGATTCTGCATAGGCTCGATCCGTAAACTGATTATTGGGCTTCACCAGCGCATGCGCTTCGCTCCATTGTTGCGCAAAACGCTTGGGCAATATCTCGCCCAACACATTATTGAACTGTGCTTTGCTGGCGCGCGCCTCGTTTAACCACGCTGCTTGATTCGCTGCGGGTATGAGATTGATATGGATCGGGTTCTTTGCGTCGCCATCCTGCCAATACGATGAGATCTGCAAAATCGCCGGGCCCGAAATGCCGCGATGTGTGAGCAATACGGCTTCACGGAATCGCCCGCCGTTGCAGCTCACTTCGGCATCAAGCGACAAGCCCGAAAGGTCGCCGAAGCGCTCCAATGTTTGTGGATCAAAGCTCAGCGGCACGAGCGCCGGGCGCGGCGGGATAACTTTCAAATCGAACTGCTCTGCGATTTTGTAGCCGAATGGTGTGGCACCAATTTTGGGAACCGCCAAGCCACCCGTTGCGATAACTAATGATGCAGCAGAGAAATTTCCCTGATCCGTTTTTACTAAAAATGCCTCGCTCTCGCGCATGACGGCATTTACCGCGCATGGCATTTTCCATTGCACGTGACCGCGATCACATTCGATTTTGAGCATTTGAATAATCTCAGTCGCGCTCTCGTCGCAGAACATTTGGCCAAGCGTTTTTTCGTGATATTTGATGTGATGCGATTCGACTAATTTAAGGAAATCTTGCGGCGTGTAGCGGGCGAGGGCGGAGCGACAGAAATGTGGATTTTGCGATAAAAAATTTTCTGGCTTGGTGTGGATGTTGGTGAAATTGCAACGCCCGCCACCGGAGATGCGAATTTTCTCACCGAGCTTGTGGTAATGATCAATCAGCAAAACCTTGCGACCGCGCTGCCCCGCAACGCTTGCACACATCATGCCCGCAGCGCCTGCGCCGATGACGATGACGTCAAATTTTTCGTTCATATTACTTGCAACTAATTTCATAGCAGAAAGGCGCTATGGAAACGAAAACACCTTCACCCGGCGACGGGGGAAGGCCGGGATGGGGGCGATGCACGCATAGTTGATGCTGTCTCAATTGCAAACTTTCCCCCATCCCAACCTTCCCCCACGTTCGCGGGGGAAGGAGCTAAATCGCGCTGTTGGCATGATTATCACTTCGCTTTCCTAACCACCTCATGCCGAGTGCAACTCACCGGATGATCATTCACCATACCGGTCGCCTGCATCAGCGCATAGCAAATCGTGGAGCCGACAAACGTGAAGCCGCGCTTTTTTAAATCCTTGCACATCGCATCTGAGACGGGTGTTTTTGCAGGCACATCTGCCATGGATTTCCAGCTGTTCTGAATCGTCTTGCCACCGACAAATGCCCAAATATATTTATCAAAGCTGCCAAATTCCTTTTGCACGGCCATAAAGGCATGTGCGTTTTTTATGGTGCTGGTGATCTTTAATCGGTTGCGAATAATGCCTGCATCTTGCATCAGCGCTTCTACTTTTGCGGCATCAAATTTCGCCACTTTTTTCACATCAAAATTGTGAAACACGCGCCGATAATTTTCTCGCTTCGCCAATATGGTTGTCCACGACAGGCCTGCCTGCGCACCTTCTAGAATCAAAAACTCAAACCAGAGTCGATCATCGTGCAGCGGCACGCCCCATTCTTCGTCGTGGTATTTGATGTCGAGAGGGCTTTTGGCCCATGAACAACGCTCCATTTTTTCTCCTTGCATAACTAAAATCGCACTTTGTTCGCATAGCCCGTCAGCTCCAGATACCCACGTCCTACGCGCTGTTTATTTTGAATCAAATCGGTGGCACCTTCCCAATAGGTGATGCCGGTCGAGCGCGAACTATCGAGCTCCTGATCGTTCATCCACGGTTTCAATTCAAATGATTCATTCGCCACATCCACGCGCATTGCAACGGGATATGTCGCCGCTGTGCGCGGAGAGCGCCAAGTTTCAAGCTGTGTGAAAGTAATTTGGTTGGGCAATAGTTTCGTGATTTTCCCATCTGCCATCACCCGCGTGCCACCCGCCCAAATCGCTTGCCCGTCAGCCCCGCGCATGCGAAATACCATCAGCGCACCGCCATCATCCAAATTCGCACCCAGCCAATCCCAGCCAGACGCATCGGCAGCCATATATTCGCTCGACCATTCATGATCAAACCACGCCTTGCCGGTAACCGTCTCTGATTTACCATCGACAATAATTTTGCCGCTAACTTTAACTTGTGCAAAGCTGACGTAATGACTCGCTTGTGCTGGGTTGCTGCTCTTTTGGCTGTAGCCACTTTCACCTTGCAGAATCGGTGCCTGGCTGGGTGTCAATGTGAGATCAAGTGAAAAATCTTTTGATGCAATGCGCGCTGAGATGACGTTCTCATTCATTCGCATAGTCCATTTGTTTAACGCAATATCCATCGCGCCAACCTTGGCGTGATTGCCAAAACCCGTGCGTGCAATTTTTTCATCATGGCGTAATTTGCCGTGACGTGGGTCGGCAATGGCTGCGTGCGCGAACAAGATTTGTTGCGGCGCGAATTTTGATTTACTGTCTTCACCGACGCCGGTACGCGAGCGAAAGAAAGTTACCTGAAAGCCGAGTGGTGTGCCGCTGCTGGTTTCAACGTGCCCCGTGACATACCACCACTCAGTGCGAAATTCGGGGTGTGCGCCATGGTCTTGCGGGAAAACTAGCTTGTGATCTCGCGCCACTTCACCGTAACGAATTTCTTCTGCCGATGCGAGCGAGGCCAACGTGTGTGCCATCATCAAAATCATCGCAACAGCAAAATAAGTGCCTCGCATCACGCGTCTTCCTTCACCGTCATCACAACTTGTTTCGACATCGCATATCTTCCGCTGAGCACGGCCGAGATGGCGGTAAGCACGACCAGGGCTATCGACAATATCGCCATCGTGATCCATGGAATATGCAGCTCCATGCTCCAATGAAATGATTCGCGGTTTACGACAAAAATCAAAATCAATGCAATTGCCACGCCGAGCGCCAAACCGATTGCAGCACCGAGTGCGCCGAGCAATGCACCCTCCGCACCGAGCAGTGCGGCGATCTCGCGGCGGGTGATGCCCAGGTGCCGCAGCATGCCGAATTCACGTCGGCGTGACCATGCCTGCGCTGAGAACGTTGCGCTTATGCCGGCCAGGCCGACAAAGATCGCGGCGATCTCGAGCGCATAGGTCACAGCGAAACTTCGGTCGAACGCTTGCAAAGAAAATTTACGGATTTCAGCGGCATCAGCGATGTCGAGTTTGTCACCACCGGGCATGGCGCGAATTGCGGCAATCACGTTCGCCTTGTTTGCATCTTTCGAGAGCTTCAAGGAGACATCATTTATTTTTTCGTCCGCCGTCCATTGCAAATAAACATCGCGATCAATCACCATCGCACCAAAGCTTCGCGCATAGTCGCGCCAAATGCCAGCGAC
>JANMQR010000176.1:0-7115 GCA_031370625.1 Burkholderiales bacterium
TCGTCTTTCGATACTCGCTCTTTTATGGTCTGCACAATGCGCTTTCGGATTGTAGTTTCCCCTAGTTTAAGCGCAAAAAAAACCCTCGCACGCATGCGAGGGTTTTTGATATTGCTAACAACTATGTTAGTTGGTTTTAACGCCTAATGCTTTCACTGTTTCGATGTTCAGATAGTTGTCAATCGGCAGGCTCTTCGCGGTTTGAAATGAGTTAACTGCACTCATGGTTTTCGCTTTGATGCGGCCGTCAATCGGGCCTGGGTCATGTCCAGCATCTTTCAGCGCACGTTGGATATCCATGATGCGCGCTGGTGTTGCGTTGGTCTCGCACAGGATCGAGCGCCATTCGCTGCGTGCATCGGCCACTTTTACCGTTTTGCTAATGCTGGTGTAAAGCGCTGGAACATCAACTGAGCTTTCCTTTGCTTCTTCAATCACCTTCGCTACTTTTACGGTGCGATATTCGGCTGGAACATCTACTTCGCGCATGCTGGCCGGTACGTCAACAACTGAACGCGTGATGGTCTTGAACACAGCTGGTACGTCGACATCACGGCTTGATGCTGCCGTATCCACGACCTGACGGGCGATAGTTTTGTAAACGGCAGGCACATCGATTTCGCGGGTGGACGCTGGCGTCTCGACAACTTGACGTGTGACTGTTTTAAACACGGCCGGGATTTCTGCGTCGCGTGAGCTGGCAGGTGTGTCGATAATTTGACGTGATACCGTCTTATACACTGCGGCAATTTCACTATCTTTGGTGCTGGCAGGCGTATCAAGAACCTGACGGTTCACCGTGCGGTATACCGCAGGGATATCGATTTCGCGCGTGGACGCTGGTGTGGCCACCACTTGACGTGTAATCGTTCTGGATTCGCCGGGTAGGTCGATTTCGCGAGTAGAAGCAGGCTGATCAACAATACGACTGGTCACTGTTTTAAACATGCCTGGCACATCAATTTCGCGCGTCGATGCCGGGGAATCTATAACTTGGCGCGAAACGGTTTTATACACAGCCGGGATGTCGATTTCGCGGGTAGATGCTGGCTGGTCGACTACTGAGCGGGTTGCAGTACGGAACTGCGCCGGGATCTGGATTTCACGTACATAAGCAAAAGCAGCGTTATTTACGTTGGCACCGCTGCCCGCATCTGCCGCGTTTGCGCCTGCACCTGCCCCACCTTTTGCGTTTGCTGCCTTGCCCGATGCGGCGCTCAATGCTGGTGCGGGCACGATTGCTTCACCATTTGGTCCGGCAGTCACACGGCCTTCAGCTGTGACGGTATAGCCTTTTGCTTTCAGTGCATCCAGGTCAAGTACCTGACGTGAGACGGTGCGGTATTCAGCGGCAATCTCAATTTCGCTGGTTGACGATTTCGTGTCAGCAACTTGGCGAGAAACGGTAGCGTACTGTGCTGGAATCTCAACTTCGCGGGTTGATGCTGGCGTCTTTACGACGCGTTTGGTAATGGTTTGGTACTGCGCTGGAATTTCAACCAAACACATCACATCATCGTCAAGACTCATGCTTGAGTCGACTTCTGCCGCTGCCGCAGTATCGTCGGCCGCATTGCCAGCCACTGCCTTGGTCAGCTTCGCTTTTTTGCCCTTGACTGCTTTTCTGCCTTCAGTCGCAGCGTAATCTTTTACGGTCGTTACCTGCTTGGCTTGCGAAAGCCAAACTGAGCCGCGCTTCCACGTGGTGCTTGCATCGCTGATTTTGATTTGTTCGCTCACATCTTCGTAAACAGCCGGAACGACCTCAAGACGCTTGCTCGCAGCACTCACCAACACGCGCTCTTCAACAGTCTTGAACGTGCCTTGCTGTGCTTGCAGGCGCTTCGATGCCGGGCGAACTTCAATTTGTTCAGTCACTGTTTTGTAAGCCAGTGGAATCGGCTCATAACGAACCGTCGCCGGGCGAACTTCAACTTGTTCGGTCACGGTTTTATAAGTGGCTGGAATGACTTCCAAACGACGTGAAGCTGGACGCTCTTCAACTTGCTCGGCTACTGTTTTGTAGGTTGCCGGTACGACTTCAACGCGCTTCGATGCAGGACGTACTTCGATTTGCTCTGACACGTTTTTGTACGTTGCCGGAATGACTTCCAGGCGTTTGCTTGGCGCTTTCACTTCAATGGTTTCGGAAGCGGCTTTGAATGTCGCTGGAATAATCTCCATGCGCTTTGACTGCGGCTTCGACAATTCCTGCTCTTGCACGGTCTTGAATGTCGCCGGGATCACTTCAGTGCGCTTTGATGCGGGCTGCACCAGAACCTGCTCGCTTACTGTTTTAAACGTTGCAGCGATTGGCGTTGAACGCTTCGATGCAGGTGAGACTTCGACTTGTTCGGTAACTGTTTTGAACGTTGCCGCAACGGTTTCAAAACGCTTGCTCGCCGCCTGCACCAATACTTGCTCGCTCACTGTTTTGTAAGTGGCCGGCACAGGCACTGCGCGCTTGGATGCGGGAGAGATTTCAACTTGTTCAGTGACGGTTTTAAACGTGGCAGGAATAATTTCTACACGTTTGCTGGCAGCGCGAACCAATTCCTGTTCATCAACAGTGCCCATTTTTGCAGGGATGAAGCTCGAACGTTTGGTGGCCGGTGCACGTACAACTTGCTCGGAAACGGTATCAAATTTTGCGGGGGTTACGACATGGGCGTAACACTCGCCCGCTTTTGGTGTTGGTGGAGTGTCTGCAGTTGGTGTGGATTGGGCGCTCACAACAGAGCCCGCAAGTGCGGCACTAATCGCAACAGCGATTCTGGAAAAATTTGGCAATTTCATTTACTTCCCCTTAGAGTTAAAAATAATTACTGCTAACGCTCATGCATTTATTCCCATGCGCCTAGCAACATCTTGACCGCGACACTTTGGTTGCGGAATTTCTGGTTTTTGGTTTTGATATCGTTTGCACTACGGAAGCTGTGCAGAACAAAAATGAGATCAGTGAAGCAACACGGTGTGCGCATCAAGCGGTGTTTCTGCTCACGTTCAAACGGAGTATGTGCCCGAAAAATCTCAAACGGAAGTGGCGTGTCAATGCGAAAGTGCACAAACGACTAAAAAAATGTCAACTAAGTGTTTCAGATGGCTCGCAATTGTTTCGAGCGCGTGTCCAAATCGGTGCATACCTTGCGTATGCAGTTTTTAGATCATCGCAAATAGCGCATTTGATACAACAACTTAGAGCAATATGCTCGAGCTGGCTTTAAGTCAACGAGCGTGTACGCGCAAACGCCGAATGCCTGCTAAAAATTGTCTAAAAGTCAGATGTGAACATTCGTCAATCGTGCCCAAATCGGGACTGTTTGGCGCAACTTTCGGCGCGCCGTAACGCATTGCGATGTATGTTTCAACGAGCGGCTGCACTTTTTTGCCAAGCTCTGGATGAGTCGCTTTTACACGTTGCAGGAAATCAATTGGGCCTTCGTTGGGCGCGCGCGCAATGCCCGCCTTGGCGAGCTTGGCGCACAGCCGATCATAGGCGGCGAGGACAGGATCTTTACGCACACGATAGATGCGCAGCAACAAAAACAGGCCAATCAAACTGCTGGTGGAGATCACACCGATGATCAGCCAACGCAACATCACCGCCCAATCCACATTCGGCAGGCCAAAATTTTCAAACATGCTGCGTTGCTTGTCGGAATTAAATCCCACCACCCATTTATTCCATTGACTGTTCACGGCATCCCACGAAAATCGCATTTGCTTCAACAGGCCCAATTTGTCCGCATCCATCAGCGTATTGAACATACCCTGCGGCCCCAATGCTGCATTCATGCCGCTGTTAATCCGCAATGGCGAAACCGCAGAGGTAGGATCAACACGCAGCCAACCCAAATCATCAAACCAAACCTCCGACCACGCATGCGCATCGGCTTGCCGCACCACTAATTGCCGCGTAATCGGATTGACTTCACCGCCCTGATAACCAGTGACCACGCGCGCCGGAATGCCCGCCGCGCGCAGCAGCAGCACAAAGCTTGACGAATAGTGTTCGCAAAAACCTTGTTTGGTATCGAACAAAAATTCATCCATCGGGTTGTCACCGAGCAGTGGTGGTTCGAGCGTGTAGGTGAATTGCGCGTTGTAAAGCTTGAACAACGAATCCACTAATAATTTGGGATCTGAATAATCTTGCGCGAGCTTTTTTCCGTATGCAATCGTGCGTGGATTCAAGCTGTCGTCATAAGCCAGATACGCGCTTCTCTCGCGCGGTCGTAACGCAGTGCCCGCGCGATAGCGAAGATGTGATTCCATGTCGTAAGCCATCAGGCTCGTCACCGGCACGCGCGCACGCATTTGAAAATCAGCGAGGAACTGCGAATCCGGTGCGGCGATATTTGGCAAATCAAGCGCGAACAGCCACGGCTTGTTATGCGGCTGCAAGGTCACGCGATATTTGGTCAGCGGGCCTTGCGGTTCGTAGTTGAGCTTTGGCGTTTCGGCCACTTGCAGTGGCTGCCACGCTTTGCCCACCTGCTTGCCCAGCACCGGACCGCGCCAATATAAATCCTGATTCTCAGGCACCGCGTTTTCAAAATCAACGCGGAAGGCGACTTCATCAGATAACGATAGTTTGCTGATATCGCCGGGCGACATGTTGTCACCTAATCCAGAGATGGCGCGGTTCTCCTGCGGCATTGTCCACAGCGGGCCTGAGATGCGCGGGAATAAAAAAAACAGCACAAACATCATCGGCACCGACTGCAGCAACAGCCACGCCGACGGCACCACGCGTTCACGGATCGTGGCCTCGGTGTTGATGCGATTAAAACCAATCAGGGTCGCAACAAATACCCACACGCAGATCAGCATGTAGGCACCCATGAAAATGGTTTGCGAATACAAAAAATTGGTCATCGCCAAAAAGAAACCGAGAAACACGACCAGCATCGCATCGCGCTTCATTTTCATTTCCAGCACCTTCAAACACAGCATCACCACCAGCAACGTCACACCAACTTCACGGCCAAACAAGCGCCGATATTCCAGATACGCGCCCGCCGTCACCGCAATCGCCAGCGCCGCCATCACCCACCAAACCGGTGCCCGCAACCCCCGCCGCGCAATCCACCAGCGCCACACCCCCGCCGACACGCATACGGCAGTGACCCACCAAGGCAGGCGCGTGATGTGCGGCGCGATCACGAAGGCGAGTGCGGCGAGCAGCCAGGTGATGTTGTTTAGGGTGAGGGCGGTTTGGTTCAGCATGGGTTATGTATTACGAATGCGGATGCAAATTGGGTTCAGTAGATTATGTCCAAGTTTGTGGCTTGGTTGGATAATGGTTTTTTGTTTGCTCGTTGGTATGTGACTGCTAAAAATATCGTCGGTCTCGCGCAGGCCAGAACAACGAAACTTTTGAGTATGAGAACTATGATAATAAAAGACACCATTTGCATTTGTGCATTTTGAATTTCGGTATTCTTTCTATTTCAGGCAGCATTTCTTGTATTTCTTGCCGCTGCCGCAATTGCATGGCTCGTTTCTTCCCGGTTGCTTCTCACGTTGCACTGGAGTATGTAAACCGAGCTTGTTGCTTTTTGCCATACCACGGGTTTCATGATCCATGCGCGCATCTTGCTCCCAGGAGTATTCAAGATTTACACCGAATCGTAGGTCGGCGGAAGGCGATAGACTGATACCATGCCAGCTCGTTGCTCTGCGCTCATATTTTCGCTTTGTGCAATAGATTTCCAGATTCGTTCTTGCCAAGTCTCTAGGATCACTATTGATGTGAACGGTGAGACCTGACTCAGCGTGGCCCAAGGATATCGTTACGTTGTGACGCTTTCCATCACGCAGTGCAGCGCGGAGTAGTTTGTCAATTGCCCCGCTCAACTCATTGATCGTATCTCCATCAAGCATTAATAATTGGAATCCAAGTTCAATGGTGCCGGAGTATTTTAGAGATTCGATTTGACTGACTATGTGCATAACAGATGAATTCACAAATCGCGTCAAAATGCCTTCCGGCGCGTGCTTCCCGCTCACGCCATCGCGCCGCACAGTCATCGCGATATCCAAGTCTGACGCGATATTGTCGTCAAGCATAATCATGTCAGTTTCGCCATCAAGCCAGAGATTCTGTTTAAGGTGATAAGCGAGTACTGTGAGTTCTTGAGTCGCGATCACCTTCTCCAGATAGTCGGCTCTACGACTTACATAACTTAGGAAACGAAGTGGCGATTGGAGCATCTCCGTCATCACATCTAATGTGAAAACGTCGAAAACAAGCGGTGGTCTTATAAGTAAAGTTTCTGAATAGTTGAGAAACTGGCGCGCTTGAAAACTTAGACCAGGGTAATGGTCAGCAACAACGCAAAACAAATACACGGCTTTCAACTTCACCGGAACAACGACCGCTCGTGAATTGGAGTCGGTGAATTGCGTTGTTAGATCCAGCAATGCATTTGCGCTTACTAGCGCTTGGTCGTAGGAGCTCTGAACGCTTTTCTTGAAGTCGTCTTGGATGGGTTCATCGTTTCCTTTCTTTGCTTCTATCGTGAGGCGTTTGGCCTTGGCCTGTAGAACAATAGCCCTATCACCAAATAAGACCAAGACGTCGACCTCGCCAAGGTGAGACTTCTTGCTTTTTGCGAACGTCACGTTAGCATGAACATTTTCCTTCCCGAATATCAACTCAAGACGCTCTTTCGAAAAGCCCTCTGCGAACTCACCCCGATTGCGTGTCGCGGTTGGCATATAGGGTTTGTCTGGCCTCATCCAATAGAATGGGACCTCGTAAAGCGCCTCGGCGAGGCAATACCATTGGAGCAATAAATAGCGGCCATCAGACATGCGCAATAGCGGCCGGGCAGTCAAGGCATTGAACTCATTGAGCGCAGAAAACTGCGCGTTGCGTTCGGTGGCTGGAAGGGCGAATGCTTGCAATACCACTTCAACATCCTCGGGTGCGAAGCCGCAGCGCTTTGCAATATCAACCACCCTAAATACAAACCCAGGCAGGATTGTCCACTCTTCTAGATTTAGTAAGCGCATTCCATCAAGGGTGGAAGCTAGATTATCTTCCAACTGCTTTCCAACGGCTCGCACAACTACTTGAGCTTGCTCGATCGAGAAGCCTTTGTGGATTC
>JANMQR010000200.1:0-30574 GCA_031370625.1 Burkholderiales bacterium
AGTATTTAAAGTTGGTGGGTACGGCTAGTAAGGGGGCGGTGACGGATTGAGTGTCACAGGGTCAAGCAGAGTCAGCCTGTCACTCCAACAGAGGTTGGAATCCGAGTTCATAATGGTATTTGCTAACTGAGGATGTAAGGGCATAAAAATGAACAAACCATTTTATGTACATGCTGAGTGGGACGCTGAAGCACGTGTTTGGGTCGCCACCAGTGATGAAGTGCCGGGATTGGCAACAGAAGCCGACACCACGGAGGCGCTTGTTCAAAAGTTAAAGACGCTTATTCCGGAATTGCTCGCGGCGAATGACCAACGCACCGAGCAGCCTATTGCGTTCGAATTGTTGACTCGTCGCTTCGAGCTTGCTGCCTAGTGGACGCCTAGTGGAGAGCTTTACGCCCGAACTCAAGCGGCTGTTGATCGCAGCGAGCTGTAGTTTCGTACGCGCTGGCAAAGGCGATCACGAAATTTGGCGCAGCCCGATCACTCAGCTCAACTTTGTTGTTGACTCAAAAATCAAGTCGCGGCATACCGCCAACGCGGTGTTGAAACAAGCCGGATTGCCAAAGGCGTTCTGAGGCCGCCGTGAGAAAACTGCCAAATATTCACCCCGGCGAAATTCTGCTCGAAGAATTTCTTCTGCCCATGAACGTGAGCCAAAACGCGTTAGCGCGCGCCACTGGCGTGCCACCGCGACGCATCAACGAAATCGTGCTCGGCAAACGTGGCGTTACCGCCGATACCGCGCTGCGCCTCGCGGTTGCTTTTGGAACCAGTGAAGGATTCTGGTTGGGGCTGCAGGCGGATTACGATCTCGAAGAAGCGCGCGCGGCGATCAAGGGGCAATTGAAGGATATTGAGCGGATTGCAGCTTGAGCAGGTTCGCGCATGGGTGCTTTAGATGAATATCAATGTGAAACAGTTGCTGATTCAGTTGAATGTGGATGCGGCTGAGATTGAGAAGCGTAGAGCCGCGTGGACAGCGCCGGCACCGAGATATACGCGTGGGGTGTTGGGGAAATATTTTAAGTTGGTGGGGACGGCTAGTAAGGGGGCGGTGACGGATTGAATGCGGTTCTGAAGTTATCAATGTGCACTGCTAATGCGCTTTGCATTAGCAGTTTGCTTCAGTTAGGATAGAAGTGGTGGCGGAATCCAATTTGGAGGCTGGAATTGTTAGCTCGGTAGAGTTGACTGTTGGGGTTTGGACTACCCTTCAGCTTGAGATCTCTACTGACGCCTTACCCGCCACACCTTCTAACTCGGCTCGTAGTCGACGGCAATAAGCTCGAAGTACGCAGCGAGCTTTTTCGCCTCACGAAGACTTAGTTCTTTGGGTATTACAAACTGCGCAATGAAATCTGGGCGCAGTGGAAACATTAACGTGACGGCATCAGATTTGTGGCTGCTTTCAATGCGCATACTAGAGTTTTGAATGGATGGCTCATCAACTTGATACCTATCCTTCCGGCTGACATCACGCCGTACAGCTAGCTTTGTCTGACTATTGGGTGCATCTGTCGCTTTTGTTCGCGAACTAGAATTGGTTTTGAAATTAGCTGGATCAAGATTGAACTTGTCTAAAAGACTTAGCGCCTTCTGAACGCGACTACGATACACGCCCAGTGAATCCGGACTAAGTGCACTCGGGTTTTTATTCGCAAATCTCCTAATTGCATCATCAACGTGTAGCCCCTTTAGGTTTTGTTTTTCGTTTTCATCCAGCACGGAGAACACTTTCTCGCAGGCTGATTTCATCCCACCCCCGGTGTTGGTGTTCATCAAGCCTTTGTCTATCAAATAATCCAAAAATTCTTTAGTGCCTGTGACTGTATAGGGGTAAGACATGGCTAGCTCCAATTCAAGATAGAGCATGTTGGCACACTATTTTTTCGATGTCAAACTATTTTTGTCTTGTTTTAAAAAACTCTATCCTAAAAGGACAGAGTTAATTTTTAACAAATCGAAATCTACCATCTTCAGGTAAAACAAGCACTTCCTCATGCCAACACCCGGTGCAAATCCCCCGGTTCAAGCCCGGGGTCAGTGCACCCTACGATTGCGAGATTGCGGATGTTTTAGCTGCATTGTGCTTTGCGCATGCCATACGAACTTTGAAACACTAGCATCTGCGGGTGGTTTGGAGCATTTTTGCTTCTAACGGCACGCCGATATTGGGGTTTGCTATCCAAGCAATCGCTGGACGTAGGGCGCACTGAGCGGAACGATTTGCGCCGCATGTGGATGCATCACCAACCTCCCCGTTTGCGCATCCCAACGAAACTCCGCACAATCCATCATGCCCAATTACCGACGCGCATGGCTTGAAGGCGGCACCTATTTCTTTACGGTGAATTTGCTCCAACGCCAAAACAATAATCTGCTCGTGCGCCACATTGATTTGCTGCGCGCGGTGGTGCGCGATGTGCGTGTGAATCATCCTTTTATCATTCACGGTTGGGTGGTGTTGCCGGATCATTTGCATTGCGTGATTGAGCTTCCGCAAGACGATGACAATTTTGCGATTCGCTGGAAGTTAATGAAATCAAATTTTTCTCGGCGCATCGAGAAGACGGAATGGTATCTGCCGCGCGTGAACGACGTGGCGAACGCGGCATTTGGCAACGCCGACTCTGCCCGCATTTGATTCGCGATGAACGTGGTTTTCAGGCGCACATGGATTACGTTCATATCAACCCGGTGAAACATGGCATGGTTTCGCGGGTGCAGGATTGGCCGTATTCGACGTTTCATTTGTTAGCTAAGGATGGCTTTTATCCAGTTGATTGGGGCGGTGATGTTGCGAGTGAACTTGCTTATGACGATTAACCATCCGGCGCAAATCCCCGGGTCAAGCCCGGGGTCAGTGCGCCCTACGCGCAGCCCATGTAATCCCGACCGCGGATACCATCACCACCATCATTTCCGCACATACCCTGCCTCTCGCTGCGCCCGTATTGCCAGCACGAACACGGTATCAATCGCCGCCACATAGCGATACAAAGCAACATACCCATGCGCATCGCGGCCGATGATGAGCTCGTTCATTTTCTCCACCACGTGCCGGCCAATCAGCGGATTGTTTTCCAATACGCCAATCGCTTGAATGATTTCGCCGATACGCTCATTGCGATCTTTTGCATCGAATTCCGCGAGGTGATCCAGGATGCGGTCAACGTCATCCGCGACTTCGGGGGCGAGTTCGATTCGCGACAACGTCTTTCCTAACGAGCGAGTTTTTTCGCGGCCGGGCGCGGTGATTTTTTGCCTGCCATCCGATCGGCAAGGTGGCGCTGCATGTCTTTCCACGGGATTGTTTTGCCACTCTCAACGATGTTCGCGTAACGCGTTTCTGCAGTCGCAATAAAGTCATTGCGCTGCTCAACCATTTCCGCTTTTTCGGCGATAGCCTCTAAAATAAAATTGTGCGAAGTCGTGCCCGCGCGTTTGGCGGCACGTGCGACGCGATTCTTCAATTCATCTGGCAGGCGAATGGTGGTTGTGGACATACAGACTCCGTGATGCTCATAGTGTTAACGAATAGACTGTAGCACAGTCGTGCTACATCGAGGACTACACTGATCAATTGCCACTGCAACGCAATCGAACGGGCCAGGGTCGCGTTTTTTCGCGACTTTCACCTTTGAAGTAAGGACCGAGCCGGGCGCACCCAAAAAAAACGCCGCGCGCCATAACCATGGCCCGCGGCGTCATTGATTGATGCAGTCTTAGAACGTCTTGCCTTAAAACGTCTTACGAATAGTCACGCCAAACGTGCGCGGCTGGTTGGTCGCGAATCCTAGCCGTGCGCGGCCACCGCGTTCACGGTCGAAGGAAAGCAGCGCCTTTTCGTCGGTGACGTTGTTGACGTAGAGGCTTGCCGAGAGTCCGCGCTCGAAGTCTATCCCTGCGCTGAGGTTGACCTGGTTATAGCTGGGCAATTCGAGATTGAGCGTGGTTGACGCACTCGCCGGGGCGCCGAGGAAAGGCAGGTTGGCCCTGAAGGTGCGCGGGTTGTTCTCTTGATCCGAAGGTTGCGTGAAGCGGCTGCCCACGTGTTGCGCTGAGGCGGTGAAATAGGACTCGCGCCCGGCCAGGCTGAAGTTGTAGGTAAAGCTGGCGGTGACCGAAAGCTTTGGCACAGACGGCAGGCGATTACCGTCGCGAATACCACCGAGCACGGCTCCTGTGCCGTCCCTGACGGTGGAATCGAACACCGCATTTATCGCAGCACCAGAAAGCGAGAACTCGAGGTTGTCGGTTGGCCGCGCCGTCATCTCCAGCTCGATCCCCGACGAGTGCGCCTTCGGCACATTGAACACCACCCGCGATGAGCATGAACCTGCATCCAGCGTGATCTGCAGATCTTTCATCTGGGTATAGAACGCCGCCGCGTTGAAGCTAAAGCCGCGCTGCTGCATCTTGACGCCGACTTCGTAGTTCCAGAGGGACTCGTCGGTGAAGCGCTGATAGCCACCGAAGATGGCACGATCCTGGGCCGTGCACAGGGGCACGTTCAGCGGATCATTGACGCCGCCGAGGCGGAATCCTTTTGACGCCTGGGCATTCAAGGTCACGCTATCCGAGGCCTTGTAGGCGAGGAGAAAGCGCGGGTTGAAGCCGTTCGATTTCGTTTTGTCGAAATTGTTGTTGCCGTCGGAGAACAAGCCGCCCGACTTGAACGTGCGCTCTTCCTTGTAGTCGTAGAAACGCCCGCCTGCCGTCGCGGTGATCTCTTTGCTCAATTCATAGCTCACCTCGCCAAAAATCGCGGTCTGCTTCAAATTGTAAGGAAGGTCGGCGTTGTAGGGCGAATCCGCACCGAAGCCATTGGCCGCACCCGTAGATGTGCCAGCACCGAGCGTTGCGTTGGTGAAGGCATCGTAGCCGGGGGTGGGCAGGCGCTGGGCGTACTTGCGGTCGGTGTCGGCAAAAAAGGCACCGACCAGCCACTGCAACGGGCCTTTGCCGGCGGAGCTCAAGCGCAATTCCTGCGTGAAGCCCTTGAAGTCGGTGGTGTCGTTGAGGCGCGAAGGCAGTAACACACCGGCACTCGGAAAGCCCAAATCGATCGACACGGAACCGGTCAACGCGCTGGCATCACGGCTTACCAAAATGCTGCGATCGGTATAGGTGGTCACCGAGGTCAGATCAAAGCTGCCAAAGCCGACCTTGATGGTGGCGTCGGCAATCGTGGTCTTGTCCTCGAATTTCTCGCGCTGCAGCAGGTATTGCTGGCGATCCTGCAATGTCACCGGTGCCACCGTGGTGGTAAACGGGTTGGCGTACAGGTTGAATTTTTCCTGGCGGTTAAAGCCGTCTGCGGTCACCTCTTGATACAGGATTCGCGGCGTGATCGTCACATCCCTTGACGGCTGCAAGGTGAAGCTCAAGCGGCCGCCCTTGCGTTCGCCCTTATTGACATCCTTGCCGCCACCGGGGCCGAGCGCGTCAATCCAACCGCCAAATTGGGTGTAGTAACCCACCACGCGCATCGCCGCTGCATCGTTGATGGGGATATTCACCGCTGCCTTCACGCCGCCGCCGGTGCCGCCGTCGGAAATTTTGTTCACGTTGGACTCTATGGTGCCCTCAGAAACGCCTATCTTCGCCTCGTTGGTAATGTAGCGGATCGTGCCGCCGATGTTGCCGGAGCCATAAAGCGTGCCTTGTGGGCCGCGCAGGGTCTCGACGCGCTTCAAATCGAACAAATCGATGTCGGGTGTAAAGAGCGACATCGAAATCGCCGTTTCGTCGAGGTAGACGCCAACCTGTTCCTTGACGCCCGGCTGGTCGCGGACGATCTGGCCCGACGACACGCCGCGGATCGACACCTGGCTCTGCCCCGGCCCAAGGTTTTGGATGGCGAGACCGGCAACATTGCGCGCCAGATCTTCAAGTGTGACAGCACCTGACTTGCGAATATCCTCTTCAGACTGCGCGTTAATCGAAAACGGCACATCCCGCAAGCTGGATTCCCGTTTCGTCGCGGTGACGACGATGCGATCGAGGGTCTCAGCCTTGGCCGCCTTGGTCGGCTGCTCAGTGGCTGCCTTAGTGGGCTGCTCAGTCGCTGCTTTTGCGGGCTGCTGCGCCTCTTGGCTGGTTTGAGCGTAGGCAACATTCGCCGCGCTGATCGCCAAACCGGACGGGAAAACGAGCAGTAAAGCCTTTGCTATTGGACTCAATTTCATGATGTCATCTCCTCATTAATCGTTGTTGGTGAAATCTTATATGCATGCCAATGCAATCCTACTACAGTCGTGGATAGCTGAGGACAAAAAGGATCATCCGAATAAGTCGTGTTGCGTTAATTGCATTGAATTCAATGCAACCGCCGGAGGGGTCATGTCTACACTCGGGGACCGACACGTATTCAATTTATCTCCCACATCGTCATAGGTAAAAAACGAAAACCCCTTTGTTCGCGCGCTATTCCAAGCATTTTAGGCCTGAAAGCCTCGTCAGTGCTAGACTTGTTTGAGTGCTACGCCATAGGCCACAAGCACTAAAAGGCACCATGAAAGGTCAGCCCAGTATTCGCATCCACAACCAGTGCCAAATACGTTTTCTCTGGAGCGAAGCAGGTGTGGCACGATGTTGGATTCGTGGACTCCCAATGACGACTCAGCAAATGAAAACGAAAACCTTACCCAATATTCATCCGGGCGAAATTCTGCTCGAAGAATTTCCTCTGCCGATGAACGTGAGTCAAAACGCGTTGGCGCGTAAGGTGGAATTCTTCCACCAACGATAGACGCCCGGTGCAAATCGCTTCGCTCAGCGCACCCGAATTGCGTCCATGCGAACGACTTTGTTCATGCATTCTTTTATTTTTTCTGCTGGCGAGCACGCCCTTATTCGCACGAAGCATCTGCCACGGCACCGCATCAAACGGCAAGATTGATAATGCGGTGCAGCTACCATCAACCGGTGCAAACTTCAGCGCGTATAGCGATGTGGGCATCTCGCTTGGCCGCACATTTGTTCACACGCAGGTGCGCGAGATTATCGTTGCAGCGTATCGCGAGCTGGAACAGACCTTACCTGAAACGAGATTTGTATACGGTGAAACCGGTTGGAAAAATGGTGGTTTATTCAAGCCGCATCGCACGCATCAGAATGGATTGTCGGTTGATTTTTTCGTACCGGTTCGAGACAGCACCGGACGCTCAGTAGCCTTGCCGACGAATATTACAAACAAGTTTGGTTACGATATCGAGTTTAATTCACGCGCAAAATTTCGCGACTACGCCATCGACTTTGACGCGATTGGTGAGCATCTTTATGCGCTCGACATCGCGGCAAAGAAACGTAAAGCGCCGATCAAGCTGGTGATATTTGAGCCCGCGTATTTACCGAAACTCTTCGCCACCAAACGCGGCGATTATTTGAAATCGAATGTGAAGTTTATGCAGACAAAGGCATGGGTGAGACATGACGAACATTACCATGTTGATTTTTCGATTGGATGCAGATCTCTTGGCGCTGTTCAAACGAAATAAACAAACAGAAATAAAATCGGGCGTTCAGAAACCAATAGAAGTTTCTTTGCGGGACATGGTGCCGGGACCACGTCTTGCAACATTGCATCCAGTGTAATTTTCAAATTACGAATAGCGACAACGCGTAAGGCGTGCTCCCACTTATGCCAACACCCGGTGCAAATCCCCCGGTTAAAGCCCGGGGTCAGTGCACCCTACGATTGCGAATGTTTTAGCTGCGTTTTGGCTTTGCGTATGCGCATGCGAACTTTGAAACACTAGCATCTGCGGGCGTTTTGGAGTACTTTTGCTTCTAACGGCACGTCGATATTAGAGTTTGCTATCCAAACAATCACCGAATGTAGGGCGCACTGAGCGGCGCGATTTGCGCCGCTTGTGGCCGCATCACCAACCTCCTCATTTGCGCATCTCAACAAATTCCAACCCAGCAACCGCAGGGGCTCCTCGCACCGCGCAACCGTCAGGCCAATATTAGATAGCAGCCCGGCACCACAACTCGCGATGCCGGGGTCTATCGCTATCGTTAACGCATTATTTTCCGACAGTTTAATTGGTGAGGCGGCGGCTCAGTGAAATCCCATACGACGCGGGACGCGCGATAAGCGTTGGATCGGCAGACGGACCAATTCCTTTTGGCAGCACCAATGGGTTGTAGGTGATCTTGTCGCACGCGCCGCCAGGACCTGCTTCAACCTTATCGATGACGAGACGACCGGCGGTCACTACTTTGCGGTTCGCTGGCAGCGGCACGGTTGCATCGTTCACCACATCGCCTTGTTCGGCAATTTGTACGTTGAAATTAAATGCGATGCTCTTGTCAGCGGCGCGCTTGCGAAGTTCGTCGGCGAGGAAATCGTCCCCCAGCTGTTTGAGCTCATCGTCGGAGAGGCCTTTCTGGCCGCTGGCGGCTTCGAACATCCATTTGCCGAATACTTTCTTGTTCGCAGGCGTGGTGAACTCAAACGCATTGGCACCCCAATAATTCACCGTCGGGTAACTGGCAGGGACAGGTGCTTTGGCAAGCCAATCAATTTGCGGCTTCGCGTCAGGGTGGCTGTCGTTGAATGCCTTTACCTTGACAGGATCGGGGCGACCGGTGGCTGGGTCGGGACGGCGCGCTTCCAGAAACTTCACAAAATTTTCCGGCGAGTTTGCGAAGAACACCGGTGCTGAGATGTTGGCGGTCTCCCATGATTCGCCACGCGGCCCGTTGAATTTGAGTGCCAGGCCGCGCACGGTCTTGCCCTTGTCGCTAGCCTTGGGGTTACCGCCGCCGACTGAAAAGCGCGCGATCACGGGGATCTCTTCGCCACTGAAAATTGCCGAGCTGGTCAAGGCGCGGCCATCGGGCGTGCCGACGAAAAAGCCGGAAGCGCAAACGCCTTTTGCACCGGATCGGCGCGCCGCCTGCTTGCCGAAAACGCCTTCGAGCGCGTCAACCAGTTTATCGGGACCGGTGGCCTGAGCAGTAGCGCTCGGGACAAGGCTTAAGGAAGCGGCGCCCATTACAAGACTGGCGAGTATGCAAGATGTATTTTTCATATGAGTTCCTATAGATAATCTGAACGCGGTATATGTTGGCCGCAGAACGGGCTGCGGGTCGATGATGCAGCTATATGGGTCGCGCAAACAGGCGTGGACTTACAAGCTTTGCGCGCAAACCGCCATGTTTTTTTGGGTATCGGTTTGAGCACGGTATCGCGCGCAGTGTTGATTTCCTTAGCCGGTATCAAGCCTTCCCCGACCGGCCACTGACTACGCTACGCGTTATCGAAAACCCTGCTGCGATCAATACATCCGCTTCAATGCACAAATTTTATTGCCCGCCGGATCACGCAAATACGCGAGATACAGTTTCCCGATCGGTCCTTCGCGAAGACCCGGCGGATCTTCGCATGTCGTACCACCATTGGCGATGCCCGCTGCATGCCATGCATCGCCGATCTCGGGACTATCAACCGCAAAGCCAATCGTGCCGCCATTGGCCGCACATGCCGCCTCGCCGTTGATCGGTTTGCTGATCCCGAAAACGCCGGTTTTGGTCATGTAAAAGATGCGGCCTTTGTCGTCAACTCTGCCGGGGGGCACACCAACTACGGCCAGGATGGCATCATAAAATTTCTTTGAGGTACCGATATCGTTAGCACCGACCATGACGTGACTGAACATTGTTTTTCTCCCTTGGGTTAATCACGATATGTTACGACACTACCGGCGAGTCGTCACCACGCGGAGAAGACGATCTGGCAAACGCTTAACGCTTCTGCATTTACAACTCATAATGCGTAATTTATAAATACAATTTATATTGCGTAAATACTAAATACAACTTATGATATGTGAACCGCTTCGGAGGTTTCATGGCCAAATCAGACTACATCATTCGCACACCCGAACAACTTAGCCCAATATTTTTGGGCTTTCGCAAAGGCCGCGCGTTGTCACAGGCGCAATTGGCGCAGCAGCTTGGCGTGAGCCAGCAAACGATCTCTCAGCTCGAACGCAATCCGAACAAAGCGACACTGGAGCGTTTGCTGAAGGCGCTTTCTGCGATGGATGTTGAGATTGTGTTGCGGAGCAGGGCTGCTACCGACATAACCACCGCAAGCAAAGCGTCAAAAGAAACATGGTGACCACGCGGAAAAAACGTAAAACCAACGACGCACTCGATCTCTACATGAACGGTGAGCGCGTGGGCACGTGGCGACTCACCACCGGCAATGAAGAGCTGGAATATGCGGAAAGCTGGTTGCAGTCGCCGCGCGGTCGTCCGATCTCGCTACGCTTTCCATTCGTGCCGGGCAAGGCACAGTACAGCGGCGCGGAAGTACACAATTATTTTGAAAACCTGCTGCCCGATACGCAATTGATTCGATCACGACTGGCACAGCGATTCAACGCCGATGCCACAGATGCGTTTTCGCTGTTGCGCGAGCTGGGTCGCGATTGCGTGGGTGCGCTACAGATTATTCCCGAAGATGAGCCGCCACCTGCCACCGATGCGATCACCTCTGTGCCCGCGAGCGAAGCCAGAATCGCTACTGTGTTGCGCAATGCGGTTGCGCCTGCGGTCGGCCTCATGCGCAACGACCACACCGCCGATTTCCGATTGTCGATAGCCGGTGCGCAGGAAAAAACTGCCCTGCTGTGGCACAAAAAACGCTGGAACATTCCAACCGGCACCACACCCACCACGCATATTTTTAAACTGCCGCTAGGACTGGTGGGGAATGGTCAACGTCAGGGTCAACTGGACATGCGCACTTCCGTTGAGAACGAATGGCTTTGTTCGAAACTAATGCAGGCATATGGTTTGCCAACTGCGAATTGTGAGATGGGACAATTCGAAGATCAACGAGTATTGATTGTGGAACGTTTTGATCGAAGGATCATTACGAAAGAGCGCTGGATCGCACGGCTACCGCAGGAGGATTTCTGCCAGGCGACGGGCACGTCGTATCTCAAAAAATATCAGGCCGATGGTGGCCCGGGGTTCGACACCATTCTGAATCTGTTGCGAAATTCTAAACGCGCGCAGGCAGATCGCGAGACTTTTTTTAAATGCCAATTTGTGTTTTGGCTACTCGCAGCCATTGATGGTCACGCCAAAAATTTCAGCATCCATATTGACGCAGACGGCGCTTATTCATTGACGCCGTTCTACGATGTACTCTCGGCTTATCCCGTTATGGGCACCAAAGCCGGACAGCTTTCACCGATGAAAGCGAAACTCGCGATGGGTGTTCGCGGCGAGCAAAATATGCATTACAAACTAGGCGAAATAAAATTGCGTCATTGGCTGGAAACGGCAAAGCGAAATGGTTTGTCTGACGTTGCCGAATCGATTATCAGCAAAACGATTAACGACACGCCCGCCGTGATCGAGACAGTTCGTGCGCAGTTGCCTGATCGGTTTCCCACAAGTGTCAGCGACACGATATTCGCAGGTCTTATCAGGGCTTCAAAAGAAATTGCTGCACAGTTTTAAGCGGCTGTAGGCAAACCCCAGCATCTACGGGTAGTTCTAGCCTCTTTTACCTCAAACAGCTCGTCAATAGGCGTCAGTTGTCCCTTAATTTTCGATTGATCCGGCAATATGACAATGGTGACCGTTCGACCAGCACCCTCTCTCTAACCTCTCACCCCTCAAGGGAGAGAGGCTTACCTCCCTCTCCCCCGGCGGGAGAGGGATCGAGGGAGAGGGGGATGCTCGCTTGAGCGGCATTGTTAAATTAGTTGTGGTCTCTAGTAGTCCGCATGATTAAACGTCAATGCGTCTTCCACAACCCCTACATCATCCGAAACTGATGAACAAACGTGCGGCTGACGGGGAGCACATCGCTGCGATGTTTCAAATGAATACTGGCGGTTTCGTTTTGGCCGCGCAGCACTTGGCTGATCGCGTGCAGATTCACCACGATTGCACGATGCACTTGTACAAATTGTTCGGGGTCGAGTTGCGTGAGTAGTTCTTTTAGCGGTGTGCGCACCAGTCCTTCACCCAGCTTGCCGACTTGATCGTGCCAGGCGATGAGCGTGTATTTATCTGCCGCGCGAATAAAATCGACCTCATCAGCCGACACCACGCGTAGCGCCTGCCCAACCGACACGCGCAACCATCGCGTATGCGTGGGTGTTGGTTGTTGGTAAATCCGCGCGGAAAGTTGATCGAGGAGCTGGGCGGTATCGGGTACTTGTCGTGCAACATTCAGCCGCGCTTTTAGTCGCGCAACCGTGTCTTTGAGGCGCGCAAGCTCAACCGGTTTCACCAAATAATCCAACGCGCCCTGATCGAACGCCTGCACCGCATATTGGTCGTAAGCGGTAACGAAAACGACATGCGCACGACGGCCGATAAAGCGCGCCGCCTCAATGCCGGACAAGCCCGGCATGTGCACATCAAGAAAACAAATATCAGGTCGCAGCGCTTCAAAACTCTCCACTGCCGCGCGTCCGTTACGCACAATCGCCACCACCTTGAGCTCTGGCCATGTTTGCGCCAACAAACGCGCGAGTGATTCGCGCAGCAGCGGTTCATCATCCGCAATCAGCGCAGTCGGCGGTTGATTTACGTTGTCAGTCATCGTCATTCACCTTTGCGGGAAAACTGATTTCTGCACGCGTGCCGTGCGGCCTATTGTCAACGAGCTGGAGCGTCGCATCGCCACCAAAAGCCAGCTGCAATCGCTCGCGCAAATTCGCCAACCCGGTGCCGAGCCCGTCATTTGCGCGCACAGCGTTGTGCCTGAGACCAACGCCGGTATCGATTACGTCGGCGTAACATCGCCCTGCTTCAATCCACACCCGCACATCAATGCGACCGCCCTCTTCCGACGGATCAATGCCGTGGCGCATCGCATTCTCAACGAGTGTTAACAGCGTCATCGGCGGGCAGATTAATGCATGCGTATCGTCGCCCGCATTCAACGCGAATGCGAGCCGATCCGGCATGCGCATATGCATCACCTCCAGATACGCGCGCACGAGATCAAGCTCTTGCCCCATCGTCGCGGTCGGCTGATTGATGCGCGGCACGGCGGCGCGAAGGTAGGCAATCAAACTATCAAGCACGGTGGAGGCGCTTGGCGAGCCGGTGGTGACGAGCTCGCGCACGTTGGCAAGCGTGTTGAATAAAAAATGTGGCTCCACCTGCGCTTGCAGCAATCGCAAGCGCGCATGCAGCGCCTGCTTCTCATATTCACTTCGTTCGAGATCAAACGCGAGTGCTTGATTGCGTGCATCGTTTTTGATTTGTTTGAGCAGTGCCGTGACCGCGATCCACGGTGCCAACAACATGGTGAGAAATGTGAACGTGCCGAATCCGAGCAGCCGCCCCTGGTCTCGCCACCACGGCGGATTAAGGCCCCAGTTGGTCACGCTATAACCAATCCACACGGCAATGGGCATGGTGATGGCAACAGCGGCGACCTGCAGTGCCCAGCGCGCAAGCCACGATGGCAGACGACGCGGCCATTGCTCAAACAATCCAAACGCAAATAATCCGGCCAAACCGAAGAAGAGCAGACGCCCGATCAACACGCGATACCCGGCCTCCCACGTAAACGAAAACAGAATCATAAACAGGACGCAAACCGGCAGCACGACACGAACGCGTCGCCAGCCGAAGATACGGGCGAGGTGCTTTGAAGACCAATTTTGCGATGACGCATTCATGACGCGACGATAACAGTGTCGAGGCGCAAATGACAAGAACGAGTAAACAAATCTGGCGCGCACAAGCGCGATTTCCCTACTATTTCCACTTCCCCGGACGTTGCTTGTCCTCGCCGATCGTGTGTTAGCTTCGCTTGGCCGTAGCTCGTCGGAAACCTGTTTACCTCGCCTATTTATTGCGCGATTGTGCATGCCATCATGTCACAACAGAGAGACATCTTGTCCGCAATCGTCACCGAAAATTCAGCGCTTCCAGCAAACCGAAATGCTGACGCCATACGTCGTGCCAGCACAACACTGAAAGCATCAGCGACTTTCTGGCTTGTGATCGCCATCATCGGTGAATGGGCGTTTCTGATTTTTATCCTGGCCTTCTACGGTTCAACATCGCTTACCGGGCAGTTCGAAGCGTGGACTAAAAATACGATCCTGCCAAAAGGTTATATCGCCAATGACACGACAGGAAATCTCTTCTTCGCGGCGCATACGCTCATCGCCGCCGTGGTTGCGTTTGGCGGAGTGCTACAGCTGATCCCCAGAATACGCGCGCGCTTTCCGGCGTTTCATCGCTGGAATGGCCGCGTGTTTCTTATCGCCATCATTGCCGCGAGTTTGAGCGGCATGATGATGAATTGGTGGCGCGAAACGGCCACGGTGGCAATCAGCATCAACGGCGTACTCATTCTGTTGTTCGCGTGGCTCGCGTGGCGCTACGCGCGGCGGCGTGATTTTGTGGCACATCGGCGCTGGGCGATGCGGACATTTATGGTGGCGGGCGGCGTGTGGTTTCTGCGCCTGGGTTTCTTCGCGTGGTTTATCGTCGCCAAAGGTGCGCTGAAGCTGCCTGAAGAAGCTCACACAATTTTCAACGCGCTCTGGCCGTTTGGCTCGTATCTGTTGCCCTTGGTCATTCTGGAATTTTATCTACGCGCCACCGCGAGCCATAGCGCACATGTCAAATTTATCGCCGCCGCGACGTTAACAGTTTCCACGCTCTTTATGGCTGTCGGCGTATTCGCGGCAGTCGGATTTTTGTGGATACCGCTCATCGCAAAGTTGTGATCACATCGGAGCAACAAATTTTATGGCTACTGTAATTACCTCACTACATATTGTCACCGGTGCCATCGCACTTGTTGCGGGTGCCGCCGCACTGTCGGTGATCAAGGGTGGCCGCTTGCATCGCAAAAGCGGGCTGATATTCGTTACCGCCATGCTATTGATGTCTGCATCAGGTGCTGCGATCGCCGCATTCGTGCCGGTTCGCGTTTCGGTCGTGGCGGGCATGCTGACGTTCTATCTGGTCTTGACTTCACTGCTCACGGTGCGCCGCATCGCAAACAATAAGCGTCCTATCGAGATTGCTGCGATGTGGCTTGGATTTGTCACCGGCGTCCTCGGCATCATGTTTGGCGCGATGGCGTTGCAAACCGCAAACGGTGCGCTGGATCGCTACCCCGCCGCGATTTATTTTGTGTTTGGCAGCGTCGCACTCATCGGCGCAACGCTGGATGCGCGCATGTTGTTGGCGAAAGGCATTAACGGCAAACATCGCATTGCACGTCATTTGTGGCGCATGTGCTTCGCGATGTATTTAGCGACCTCCGCATTTTTTCTGGGACAGGCTAAACTCTTTCCCGAGATCCTTCGCAACGGTTGGCTGCTCGCGGTGCCCGTGGTTATCGTGGTGCTGACGATGCTGTATTGGTTAGCGCGCACGCTAATGTCGCGACGATCAATTTCCTAATAATATAATTTCAAACACTAGCATCTGCGCGCAGTTCCGGCTATTTGTGCTCTGAACTGCCCGCCAATATTAGCGTTTCAAATTTACATACGAGCTAATCATGCCGAACACGAAACAACTCAACGCATTCGTCGCCATGGTCGTCGCGGGCGAGTATGTGCAGGCCATCGTAGATTTTTATGCGGCCGATGCAACCATGCAAGAAAACCAATCGCCCCCACGCGTGGGACGTGATGCACTCGCCGCACACGAACGCGCAGCGCTTACGCGCGTGCAATCCATTCGCACCACGCTCGCTGAGGTGCTGGCAAATGAAAATGATCGCGTGGTGATCCATTGGGTGTTTGAAATTACTGACAGCACGGGAAAGATGCGGACACTTGATGAGCTTGCCGTTCAAAAATGGCACGATGAAAAAATTATTCGCGAGCAGTTTTATTACGACCCCGCGCAGGTTAAAACTTAACACGCGTCTACTGGATAAATGCTCGCGCAAGTATTTTTGCCACTGGAACACTGGCATCAAGCGTACCGAATTGAATCGCGCGCCGATCACCGAGACGCGAGCGGCAAAAACTATCGGCAACATCATGTTCCATCGCATCCGTCGCGCCTTGCAACATCAGCCCAGCTTGCAGCGCTACCGCAAGTCGCTCAACCAAACTTCGTGAACGCATTTCCAGATTTTCGGTGATGGCAAGTTCTTGCGTTATCGCAGCGACTTCCGCATCGAGCAGCGCATGTTGGCCGCGCGTGATCGCGAATTCTGCATACAGCGCAGCGCGCGTTTCCGGTTCACGCGCGAGTGCGCGCAACACATCCAGACACTGAATATTGCCGCTGCCTTCCCAGATCGAATTCAGCGGCGCTTGCCGATAGAGCCGCGGCAGAATCGATTCTTCCACATAGCCCGCGCCGCCCAACGATTCCTGCGCTTCATTCACCAACGCGGGCGTGCGTTTACATACCCAATATTTGCCGATGGCCGTAGCGATGCGCGCGAACGCGGCTTCGTGCGCGTCGTAAGGCGAGCGATCCACCGCGCGCGCCACGCGCAACGCGAACCGCATCGCGGCTTCTGACTCAAGTACCAAATCCGCGAGCACGTTTTGCATCAGCGGTTGATCGATCAGCAATTTGCCGAACGCTTTTCGCTGGCGCGCATGATGGATCGCCTGCACCAACGCCGAGCGCATGATGCTGGCGGAACCGATCATACAATCCTGACGGGTAAGCGCGACCATCTCCAAAATTGTGGCGATACCGCGCCCTTCGTCACCCAGCATTTGCGCAGCGGCACCGTGAAATTCAACTTCTGAACTTGCATTGCTCCAGTCGCCAAGTTTGTCTTTGAGCCGCTGAATGCGAATGGCATTCACATCACCACTATCAAGAATTCGCGGTAACAAAAAGCACGACAACCCGCGCGCAGATTGTGCAAGCACCAAAAACGCATCGCACATCGGCGCGGAGAAAAACCACTTGTGACCGACCAGCTCATACCATTCGCCCGCGCCTTCGTTGCCAATGGCATGCGCCTTCGTGGTGTTGGCGCGCACATCAGAGCCGCCCTGCTTCTCAGTCATGCCCATGCCGATGGTGCAACCGGTTTTTAGATGCGGGGCGATAAATCGCGAATCATATTGTGTGGAAAGAATGTGCGGCAACCAGCGCGCCGCAATGGCCGAATGCTGACGCAGTGCGGGTATCGACGCATAGGTCATGGTCATCGGGCACAGCGTGCCTTGCTCTGCCTGACCAAACAAATACATCAGCGCAGCACGCGCCACATGCGCGCCGGCAATCGTTTCGTTGCGCCACGCAAAATTCGGCACGCCATGCGCGACGCCAAGCTGCATCAGGCGATGATATGCAGGGTGAAATTCCACTTGATCGATACGATGGCCAAAGCGATCAAAGGCGCGCAGTGTCGGTCTATTGATATTCGCAGTCTGACCCAGCGCGATCAACTCACCGCTAGCCAGCGCGCCCATTTCAGTCAAATTGCTTGCCGCAAAATCACCGCCTTCGCGCGCCACTGCGCGCTGTAGCGCGATGTCGGCTTGATAGGCGTTGTAGTTTTCAAGCGGCGTCGGCTGATTGCTCACGTCATGGGTGGAAAAATCGGCGTGTACAGATGAGATTTTCATGAGACACCTGCGAGAAGATTAGCGCTAATTTAGCGTTGGCAAGTAACAAGAATACGCCTCTGCCAGCGCCATGCATCGTTGATCTGGCGCGGTGCAGGTAGTGTGGCGTTCGGCTGCTCTGGTTGAATCATGGTTGATTGTGGGTCGATAAGAAAGCCTGTCAATATCAATAATTGGCGGAGCAAACATGCAAACGATTTTTCGGATTTTTCCCTGCTGTTATTTGCGCTGGCAGGCATCAGCCTTGATAACACCTTCTAAAAATAATCTGTGGCGGCAACCGTAGCGTCCAACACTACTTCAAGTAGCGACTCGCGCGACCCATCTGGATTTTGCTTGGTGTTGTGGTGCGATACGGCGCACATTTCGCGAGCAGGCATGTGCCTGCAAACGAAAGCAATATATGAGTCCCACGCGCTCGCATCGCAAACTACTTTTACTCGCCGTTCCTTTAGCACTTTCGCTCGCCGGGTGCTATGTCATTCCGCTTGATCATCACGGCCGACCCTCCAACGTCGCCTATGCGCCCGTGCCCGGGCCGTATCCAATCGCGCCACCAGCGCCATCGCAAATCAATCTGGTCGCACGACTTTATCCGGCCAATGATGCCGCCGCATCAACGGGTGTACTGATCGGCCAAGTTGTTAATAATCTCAACGGACGCGGCACGTTTAGCGTGAACGCGGGCGCTGAAAGTTTTTCCGGGGAGGCCACGCGCAGCGGTCAAGGCGCTACTCAAGGAAATGCAAATGCAGCGGGTTCGCGCGGTGGTTATGTGCGATGCTCATATACGATGAACACCAGCAGCCAAGGTAGTGGTGAATGCACTTTCTCAAGTGGCGGACGCTACACGATGCATTTGGGTGGTTGATTTTTTTGGTTAACAGAATTTGAAACTCTATAGCCAGCGGGGCGATTGAGGCAATTTTGCTCTAATCGCCGCCTCCACCCTGGCGTTCACTATTTCAAAAACATCCGATACGCCGGATTATTCGTTTCATCAACATGCTCATGACCCAACGTTTTCAGAAACTTCGCAAACGCTGCGCGCTCGTTTTTTGGAATTTGTAATCCAACCAAAATGCGGCCCACATCTGCGCCGTGGTTGCGATAGTGGAACAAACTGATATTCCAATTCGGGCTCATGCTGGTGAGGAATCGCATCAAAGCACCGGGGCGTTCAGGGAATTCAAAACGATAAATCGATTCCTCACTCGCGAGTGGTGAGCGGCCACCGACTAAATGGCGCACATGCAGTTTTGCCATTTCGTCGTCGGTTAAATCGAGCGCGTCGAATCCTTGCTTATTAAAATGCGCGACCAGTTTTTTTGCTTCATCGGCGCTGCTAATTTGCAGGCCCACAAACAGGTGCGCCACTTTGGCGTCGGCGATGCGGTAGTTAAATTCAGTCACGTTCCGCGGCCCGATCAGCTCACAAAAACGCCGAAAACTGCCGCGCGTTTCCGGCACTGTTACCGCCAACAACGCTTCATGATGCTCGCCCACTTGCGCACGCTCGGCCACGAAACGCAGCCGATCAAAATTCATATTTGCGCCGCAACAAATCGCGACGAAGGTTTTATCTTTTGCTTTTTCGCGCGCGGCATAAAGCTTGATTCCCGCCAGCGCCAAGCCGCCTGATGGCTCCATCACAGAGCGAGTGTCCTGATAAATATCCTTGATCGCGGCGCAAATTTCATCAGTCGTTACCAGCACAATTTCATCGACCAATTCTTTGGCGAGGCGAAATGTTTCCTCACCCACTTGCTTGACCGCGACGCCATCGGCAAATAAATTTACGTGTGGTAGCGTGACGCGTTTATTGGCTTTCAGTGATTGATACATCGCGTTCGCATCCACCGGCTGCACACCAATAATTTTTGTTTTTGGTGAGAGCGCTTTCACATAAGCCGCGATTCCCGCGATCAAACCACCGCCACCAATCGGCACAAATACGGCATCAATCGGATGTTGATGCTGCCGCAAAATTTCCATACCGATGGTGCCTTGGCCGGCGATAACGAGCGGATCGTCGTAGGGATGCACATAAGTTAATTTTTTCGCGGCGCTAAGTTTGTTCGCGTATTCACTGGCCTCATGATAACTATCGCCATGCAACACAACATGCGCGCCGCGTCGGGCAACCGCATCCACCTTGATCTTCGGCGTGGTGACCGGCATCACAATGGTGGCCTTGCAGTTGAGCTTTTGCGCGGCCAGCGCCACGCCTTGCGCATGATTGCCCGCACTCGCGCAAATCACGCCGCGCTTTAGTTCTGCCGGACTCAGATGCGCCATTTTGTTGTAGGCACCGCGCAGCTTGAATGAAAACACAGGTTGCAGATCTTCTCGCTTCAGCAATATGCGGTTGTTGAGCGTTTGCGAAATGCCGACGGCAATTTCCAACGGAGACTCAATCGCGACATCATAAACACGCGCAGTCAAAATCCGTTTCAGGTAATCCTCTTTCACTTTCGTCCTTTTTTATTTTTCCTTATGAATAGCGCACCAATTTAGCAGGAAATTCGCTATGCTTGACGATCTGACTCAAGTTGCCACGCTGCTTACACCTTTGCTGAATTTTCACGGATAGAATAATGGATCAAAACGCACTCAAACTTGCTGCGGCCAAATTGGCACTCGATTACGTTGAAGACAACGCCATCATCGGCGTCGGCACTGGCTCCACCGTTAATTTTTTCATCGCTGAATTAATTCGCACCCAAGCGCGCATCAAGGCGGCCGTTTCCAGCTCCCTCGCCAGCAGCGATCTGTTGCGCGCGGGTGGATTTGAGGTGATGGAGTTAAACGATGCGGGGCCGCTATCCATTTATGTCGATGGTGCGGACGAGATTACCCGCGACCTCGCGATGATCAAAGGCGGCGGCGCGGCGTTAACGCGTGAAAAAATTGTCGCCGCAGCGAGTGAAAAATTTATCTGTATCGCAGATGAATCAAAACGCGTCGAGGTGCTGGGCAAATTTCCGTTGCCGATTGAAGTGATCCCGATGGCGCGAAGCTATGTGGCGCGTGAATTGGTGAAGCTCAACGGCCATCCGGAATGGCGCATGCGCGATGGCAAAGCGGTGGTGACTGATAACGGCAACTGGATTTTGGATGTGCGTGGCATGACGATTACGAATCCAGTTGAGCTTGAAACAACGATTAACCAGATTGCGGGTGTGGTGGCGAATGGCTTGTTCGCGCGGCGTGGGGCGGATGTGCTTTTGCTGGCGGGTAAAGACGGTGTGGAGCGCGTGCTGCGTAAATCATAGGCGGCAAGATTTTCAAGTCACATTTTTGTCATACTGCAAGCCTAGACTAGTGAAATTACGTAGCAAACAATCTCCATTTACTTGAAAAATAAGATGGCCAACGAACATATTTCTAAAAAATTTGATGCTGAACTTGAAGGCGTGCGTTCGCGCGTGCTGCAAATGGGTGGCCTGGTCGAGCAGCAGATTAGCCGCGCCATGGAATGTCTGGCGCTGGGCGACATGGTGATGGCCGATCAGGTGATCGCGGACGATCATCGCGTGAACGCGCTGGAAGTCGGCATTGATGATGATTGCGTACACATCATCGCGAAACGACAACCGGCGGCGGGCGATTTGCGCATGATTATGGCGGTGGTTAAAACGATTACCGATCTGGAGCGCATTGGTGATGAAGCGCAAAAAATCGCACGCATGGCAAAGCTGATTCACGCGCAAGATCGTCGTCTCTCAACGAAATTTGTTGAGGTGCGTTACGCCAGCGAAGTCGCCCTTGAGATGTTGAATACCGCGCTGGATGCGTTCGCGCGGCTCGATATTTCTGCAGCGGCCAAAGTGGTGAAACAAGATCAGATTGTGGACGAACAATTCCGCGCGATTTTGCGCCAGCTGGTCACCTTCATGATGGAAGATCCGCGCACGATTTCAGCGGCGATCGATGTTTTGTTTATCGCCAAAGCGATTGAGCGGATTGGCGATCATGCGAAGAACATGTCGGAATATGTGGTGTATTTGGTGAAGGGCAAAGACGTGCGCCACATCACGGCGGAAGAGTTTGAGCGCGAGACTTCTTCGTTGGATTGATTTGGTAGGGTGGGCAGCCTTTAGCCCCGGCAGGTTTTAAGCCGGGGTGCCCACGGATGCATCGCCACGTGCGCGTGGGCAGATGAAACCTGCCCACCCTACATTCAGCATTCAAAAAACGCCGCGCTGTTCATCACAGTGCGGCGTTTTTATTTGGTTGCTTAAGACGGATGAACAATTCGCCCATTCACCAATGTATGCGTCACTTTGCCCTGCAATTCACGCCCCAAATACGGTGTATTTTTGCCTTGGCTAACCAACGTTTGCGCGGTCACGACCCAGAATGCTTGCGGATTAAAAATGCACACGTCTGCCGGTGCGCCGACTTGAAATTGCCCAACGGACAAACCCAATAATTTTGCGGGGTCTGAGGTGATTTTCTTCAGCGCTTTTGGTAACGGCACATTTGCCTGTTCAGCCCATTTGAGCGTGAGCGATAGCAGCGTTTCCAGCGCTGTAGAGCCCGGCTCAGCCTCGCCAAACGGTACATGCTTGGCATCATCATCGACCGGCGTATGGTCAGAGCAAATCGCATCGATGGTGCCGTCAATCACGCCGCGCGATAACGCATCGCGATCTTTCAAACCGCGCAACGGTGGGGTGAAACGATATTGCGAATCGAAGTAGCCGATGTCGTGATCGGTGAGCAGCAAATGATGAATGCCAACGTCACTGGTCAGCGGCAAATTCTCTGCCTTCGCGCGGCGCACCAACTCCACCCCGGCGGCACTTGATAATCGGGCAAGGTGCACCTTCGCTCCGGTGTCGCGCATGAGCGTGGTGATGGTCGAGATCGCCACCGTCTCCGCACTCGCGGGAATGCCCGCGAGCCCAAGGCGTGACGCGACTTCGCCATCGTGCGCGATGCCATCGCGCGCAAGGTAGGCATCCTGTGGCCTCAGCCACACGGTGTAGGCATAAGTCGCCGCGTACTGCATTGCGCGGAACAAAACCATCGTGTCAACAATCGGCTGATCGGCTTGAAAGAATCCGATGCAACCGGCTTCGGTAAGCTCCATCATTTCGGTGAGTTTTTCACCTCTGAGTCCGAGTGTTAATGCGCCCAAAGGATACACGCGCGCCTGGTCGGCCATCTTCGCGCGGCGTGTCAGCATCTCCACCAAACCGGGCTCGTCCAACACCGGATCGGTATCGGGCGGGCAGACGAGTGTGGTCACACCGCCTGCTACGGCGGCGCGCATTTCGCTTTCGAGCGTGGCGCGATATTCAAGGCCGGGCTCACGCAAACGTGCGCTCAAATCAACCAGACCGGGGCAAACTATTTTGCCGGCCGCGTCAATTACCTTGTCTGCCTTGAATCCCTGTGGAGCCGCACCGGTGCTGGCGATTGAGCCATTGTCGATATACAGCGTCGCGTTTTCATTGCGGTTGGTGGCCGGGTCAATCAGGCGTGCATTTTTGATTTCGATTTTCATTCTAATTTCCCGTCACCATCGCCATCACCGCCATTCGCACCGCAATACCAAATGTCACCTGCGGCAAAATCACGCTCTGCATACCGTCGGCAATCCCCGATTCAATTTCCACGCCGCGATTCATCGGGCCGGGATGCATGACAATCGCATCAGGTTTCGCGCGCGCGAGTTTGTCAGCGGTTAGTCCATAACTTTTAAAATATTCATGCGCGCTCGGCAGTAGGCTGCCGGACATCCGCTCATTTTGCAGGCGCAGCATGATGACCACATCGCAGCCTTCCAGCCCGCGCTGCATGTCGTGATGCACCGTCACCCCCATGCGCTCCACATCCGTCGGGATCAGTGTTTTCGGCCCGATGACGCGCACGTCCGGACAGCCGAGCGTGGTCAACGCGTGAATGCCAGAACGCGCCACCCGCGAGTGCAAAATATCGCCCACAATCGCCACTGATAAATTATGGAATGATTTTTTGTAGTGGCGAATCGTGTACATATCCAGCAAGCCCTGTGTGGGATGTGCGTGGCGGCCGTCTCCGGCGTTAATCACGGCAATGCCGGGCTTGACGTGCTGCGCGATCAAGTGCGCGGCACCAGACTCCGCATGGCGCACCACGAACATATCCGCATTCATCGCGGCCAAATTATCGATGGTGTCGAGCAGCGATTCGCCTTTGCTGGCACTCGATGCATTGATGTTTAGATTGATTACGTCTGCTGATAATCGCTTGGCCGCAATTTCAAAAGTGGTGCGGGTGCGGGTGGAGTTTTCAAAAAATAAATTGAAGACGGATTTACCACGCAGCAGCGGCACTTTCTTCACATCGCGATCGCCAACGCTGACAAATTGATCGGCGGTTTCAAGAATCTGCTCAATCAGTTTTTTCGGCAGGCCCTCGGTGGTGAGCAGATGTTTGAGCGTTTTGTCGGCGTTGAGTTGAGGGTTGGCAGTGAGCACGTCAGACTTTCTTGGGCTTTACGTCGAATCGAAGGTCGCCGGTCGCGGCATCATGGGTAAGCTCAAGCTCCTGGTCGGCATTTAGCTGCATCGTCATCGCGACAAAATCAGGATGATACGGAAGCTCACGACCTCCACGATCTACCAGGCACGCCAGTTTCACACTGGCGGGGCGACCGAAATCAAACAGTTCGTTGAGCGCAGCTCTTAGCGAGCGCCCCGTGTGAATCACATCATCCACCAGCAAAATATGGCGGCCTTCAACGGTGAAACTTATCTCGGTTGATTTTTTTTGCGGATGCAGGCCGATACTTGCAAAGTCATCGCGGTGCAAAGTAACGGCTAAAGCGCCGAATGGGTGGTCGCCGCCGAGGAGCATGTGCAAACGCTCAGCCACCCACACGCCACCCGTGTGAATGCCGACAATCGCCGTGTCCAAACTTAGAACACCAATTTTTTCAGCCAGCAAATCAATCATCGGTTCAGCATCAAGCTGCATCGCGTGCTTTCATGTTTTTCTGCGTTTGTTGTTCATCGAAATAAGCCTGCAAAATAATTTGCGCGGCCACTGCATCCAGCTGTGTTTTTTGTGCGCGGCCGGTTACGCCCTGTTCCTTGAGTTGACTCGCCGCTTCGGTGGAGCTTAAAAATTCATTCACATACGTTATCGGTAAATGATATTGCTCAGTTAATCGATTGCCGAATTTTTTGGCGAGATGCGCAATCGGATGTGGCTCATTATTGGCGGCATCTTCATATTGCGCTTCGCCAATTACAAACTGCGTCGGCTGCCATTCGGTCACTAATTTTTCAACTGCGGCGAGACGATCCACATTGGTTTCAACGCTCAACGTGGTGACCGGATGGGCAATACCCAACTCAAGATCACCGACGGCCACACCGATGCGTTTCAAACCAAAATCAAACGCCATTATCGTAGCAGCCATCAGGCGTGACCTGCCACGTCGGATAAATTGCCATAATTCAGCCCGAGCAGCGCCATCGCAGCGCCCAAGCGCTCAGCCGGTGGCAAGGTGAACACCACATCAGCATTCGCATCCACACTCAGCCAGCCATTGCGCGCGACCTCATCCTCTAGCTGGCCCGGGCCCCAACCTGCGTAGCCGAGGGTCACGAGCACGCGCGACGGGCCGCTGCCTGCGGCAATGGCCTCAAGAATATCTTTCGAGGTCGTCAAGCCCAGTTCATCGTTAACTTTTAAGGTGGAGCTCCACTCGCCCAGCGGTTGATGCAGCACGAAGCCACGATCCATCAACACCGGTCCGCCGAACAGCACATTGGTTTCGCGAAGCGCCGCGTCTTCAAGCGCAATATTGATTTCGCCGAACAAGCTGGCGAGTGTCAGATCAATCGGCTTATTCACCACGACGCCAATAGCGCCTTTGTCGGAGTGCTCACAAATCAGCGTCAATGTTTTCGCAAAATACGGATCAGCCATGCCGGGCATGGCGATCAAAAAGTGATTACTGAGCGAACCGCTCAAGGAATCAATGACAATTTTTGGTGGGCGTTTTTTCAACTTTTCACTACTTCGCGGCGTCTATCCATTGCATAATTTTACGCTGAACCCCTTTGAGGTGCACCTTTGTCTTTATCTTCTGTTTTGTTTTGGTTTCGCCGCGATCTTCGCTCGACCGATAACGTTGGTTTACATCACGCACTGACGACTTTTAAAAAAGTCTATTGCGCATTCATTTTTGATCGCGATATTCTGGATGAGCTGCCATCAAAACAGGATCGGCGAGTCGAATTTATTTGGGAAAGTATTGCGGAATTAAAGGCGTCGCTTGAATCGATGGGTGGCGATTTGATTGTGCAATATGCATCGGCGCGAGTCGAGCTTCCCAAGCTCGCGAAAGCGCTGAAAGTCGATGCGGTGTATACCAACGAAGATTACGAGCCTCACGCAGTGGCGCGCGACGCTAAAGTGCGAAAAACACTGGATGCCGAGGGAATCGATTTTCGCACTTTCAAAGACACGGTAATTTTTGAAAAAGGCGAAGTGCTCACGCAGGCGGGTGGCACGTTTAGCGTATTCACACCGTACAAAAACGCATGGCTCAAACGGCTTCACGATTCGGATTTGGCTCCACGAGAGATCAAAGCGCATCGCACGAGTTTTGCAAAAACACCGCTCGGCAAAAAATTGCCCACGCTGGAATCGATGGGTTTTGCGCGCACCAATTTATCATCGTTCATCCGCGCAGGCATGTCCGGTGCGGCCGCGTTGCGCGATGATTTTATTGATCGCATGGTCGATTACAAAGAAGCGCGCGATTTGCCGAGCGTAAAAGGGGTGTCGTATTTGTCAGTACACAATCGCTTCGGTACGATTTCGATTCGTGAATTAGCCAGCATCGCCTATGCGGAAACCTTGCGTAAAAAAAATATTGGTGCGGAAACATGGTTATCCGAATTGATCTGGCGCGATTTTTATTTTCAAATTATTTTTCATCATCCACACGCAGCGGAGTCCGCATTTCGGCCTGAGTACGATGCGATCAAATGGCCAAATGATAAAAAATTATTTTTAGCCTGGTGCGAGGCCAAAACCGGCTATCCGCTAATCGACGCCGCGATGCGGCAAATCAACCAAACCGGCTATATGCACAATCGGCTGCGCATGATTGTGGCGAGCTTTTTAACTAAGGATCTACTGGTCGATTATCGCTGGGGTGAAAAATATTTTGCGGATAATTTGAATGATTTTGATTTGTCCGCCAACAATGGCGGCTGGCAATGGGCCGCATCCACCGGCTGCGATGCGCAACCGTATTTCCGCATTTTTAATCCAATCACACAGTCCGAGCGATTTGACGCGCAGGGTAAATTTATTCGTAAATATATTCCGGAATTAAAAAATGTGCCGGATAAATTTATTCACGCGCCGTGGTTATTGCCACCGCTGGAGCAGCAGGCGCGCGAGTGTGTGATCGGGCGCGATTATCCGCTGCCGATAGTTGATCACGCCACACAGCGGGATCGCGCATTGGCGCTCTATAAAACAGTGAAGGGTAGTAAAAATTGATTGCCCCTATAGACACCCGCACACCAACTGTTGCCGAATATCTTCAAGGGCTCAATTTGCATGTCAAGAACGCGGCAAACAATGCTGCGCAGGTCGATGCACTGATCGATTTGTCGTCGTTCAAACTGCGACTGGGCCAACGCGATGAAGCTAGCGCGCATGTGAACGAAGCATTTCTGGTGGCGCAGTCCGTCCCGAAAAATCATCGGTTTCGCGCCAACGCACGGGTGATGTACGGTGGCGGCCTTGTTTCCTACTTTGCGGGGCGCTATGCGGAATCCATCGGGCAATTGCACAACGCGATCGAATCCTCGCGCCGCTCAGACGACGAGGTTAACCGCATTCGTTCGCTAACGATTCTGGCGCTGGCGTTTGGCCGCTTGGGCGGCTATCTTGAAGGTCTAGCCTACGCTGAAGGTGCATTGGCTTCTGCAACTGCGCGACGGGATAACTTCGCTATGGCACATGCCCATGTCGCGCTGGGCTTTCTGCATGCCGGTCGACAAGGTGGGCAGCTCGCAAAAATTGCTTTTGATGCGGCGGAGCCGCTGGCTGAATCATCGGGTGATCCACTGTTGATCGTGACGGTGAGTGTAAATCGCGCTGGGACAGCACACACAATTGCCCAACATGCTGCCGATGCAGTGGACAGCACAGCCAGCGCCGCCGCTGACGAAGATTTACGTCACCTGATTGTAGCGGCGCGCAGCCTTTGCGAACACGCCTTGGTTGTTTCTGAAAATCTGGGGCATGCCACCGGCATTACGATTGCGACTTCAAATATTGCCGAGGTTTGCTTTCTTGAAGGCAATATTGACGAAGCCATTAGATTCGCCAACCAGGCGGTCATCCTTGCTGAGGCCTTGGGTAATCTTGATCATCAATGCAACACCTATTTGGTGCTCGGTACATTTTGTCTTGCGTCAGGAAAATTAGTTGAAGCGAGTGCTGCGCTCATCACAGCGCTTGACCTTGCAAAACGTAGTGGGGTAATTGGTCTGGAACTGAGAACACAAGAAGCGCGTTTGGAATGCCTTGAGCGTCAAGGACTCTTAACCGATGCGAATGCAGTTCGAGAAGCGATACCGGGCTTACGAGAAGCGATTCAAATTGCCGCACGCGCGAATCAAGACGCACTGGCCAACGTTGCGCGAGAACCGGATATATTGCCGATCGGGCAAAACGTGCGCGACAAGATCTGAGCAATCTTAGCTGCGCTGAAAACACCTGCACGATGTTGAAACCCCAAGCAGGAAGCGCGCTTTTGAGCATTTGTGGCTGGAAAGCCCCGCCAATGCTAGTGTTTGGTGCGCTCGGCGGGATTCGAACCCACCACCCTCGGCTTCGGAGGCCGATACTCTATCCAAATGAGCTACGAGCGCGTTTTTTGCAACAGATGCTAGTTTACCATTTGAGCCATGCCGCTGGGTTAGCGTTCAGCGATACAGTCCAGCAATTGCGAATCCCATGTGGGCATTTTGAATCCCAGCGCGGTTTCGATCTTGGCGCAATCTAAAACGGAATAGGCGGGGCGTTTTGCGGGCGTTGGATATTCACTGGTCGCGATTGCGCGAATATTTTGTACGCGTCGATTGTCATCATTCGTATTCGTCAGAATTGCCGAGGCCAATCCGTGCCATGACGTCACGCCACTCGCGGCCACATGATAAAGGCCATCTTTAATTTTTAACGTGGGTTTGCTCGATGACAAATTCAATGCGCGTTCAGTTGTATTCGCCACCAGACGCACCCACGTCGGCGAGCCGATTTGATCACTCACCACGGCCAGGTTTTCACGTTCCCGCATTAGCCGCAACATGGTCAGCATGAAGTTCTGGCGACGATTTCCATAAAGCCAACTCACACGCATGATCAGATGACGCTTCGCCGTTGATGCGACAGCAATTTCGCCGGCCAGTTTGGATTTTCCGTACATGCCCAAGGGTGCTACTGCATCAGTTTCTTTGTAAGGCTCGGTGGCGCTGCCGTCAAACACATAGTCGGTTGAATAGTGAATGATCGGTACGCCAAGCCGATTGGCTTCTTCCGCCAGCACGCCCGGCGCGATGCTGTTTATTGCGACCGCAAGGCCAGCTTCCTTTTCCGCGAGATCAACAGCCGTATAGGCCGCCGCGTTGAGGATCAAGTCAGGTTTTATCGCACGAACTTTTTCGACGATCTGATCAGGCTGCGATAAATCGAGCTCGTTGCGATCAAGTGCTACGACCTCATGTTTCGGCGAAAATTTCTCGGTAAGTTCATAGCCAAGCTGGCCGTTTTTACCCGTGATCAAAATTTTCACGCGAAGCAGTCCGCGTCTTTGAGCGTAGAGCCTTCCGCATCTTTGGCGTTGACGCGCGGCTGATGGTTGACACGATCCAATGGCCACGCAATATTCAGCGCGGGATCATTCCACAACAAAGTGCGCTCATGTTGTTTGAACCACACGTCAGTGGTTTTATAGAGGAATTCCACATCATCAGTCAGCGCCATAAAACCATGCGCAAAGCCTGCGGGCACCCACAACATTCGTTTGTTTTCAGCGGACAACACCACCGAAATATGTTTTCCAAAAGTCGGTGAAGAACGACGAATATCGACCGCAACATCAAAGACTTCGCCTGAAGTCACGCGCACCAGTTTTCCTTGCGGATGCTCGATTTGATAATGCAATCCACGTACAACACCACGCGCCGACTTTGAATGATTATCTTGAACAAATTTGGGCGACACGTCGGTAATCGCACGAAATTTATCCTGGTTGTAACTCTCGTAAAAAAATCCGCGCTCATCGTGAAAAACAGCGGGCTCAATAATTTTTACGTCCGCAATCGCGGTATCAATAACTTTCATCCTTGCAGCTTCTCTTTTAACATCGCGATCAAATACTGGCCGTAACTATTCTTCAACATCGGTGCCGCCAGCGCTTCGATTTCGGCAGCGCTGATCCAGCCTTGTCGATAGGCCACCTCTTCCGGGCAGGCCACTTTCAAACCCTGACGGCGCTCGATAATTTCGATGTATTGCGAGGCTTCAAGCAGCGATTCGTGGGTGCCCGTATCCAGCCACGCCATACCGCGCCCCATCACTTCGCAACTTAAATCTCCGCGCTCCAGATAGAGCCGATTCAGGTCGGTGATTTCCAATTCACCACGTGGGGACGGCTTCAAATTCGCCGCGAGTTCACATACATTTTTATCGTAGAAATAAATCCCCGTGACCGCATAACTTGATTTCGGCTTTAGCGGTTTTTCTTCCAGCGAGATCACTTTGCCTGCGCCATTAAACTCCGCCACACCATAGCGCTCCGGATCGTGTACACGATAAGCAAAAACCGTAGCACCATCCTGTTTTGCTGATGCACGTTGAAGCTGTTCAGAAAAATCGTGGCCGTAAAAAATGTTGTCGCCTAGAATCAGCGAAGAAAGTGAATCGCCAATAAATGATTTGCCGATAATAAATGCCTGTGCCAGGCCATC
>JANMQR010000236.1:0-13564 GCA_031370625.1 Burkholderiales bacterium
GGCGTGACATTTTGTAACACCACATTTATCAGCAGCGGAAACTCAACAACATCGAACGCAGCTCCACTCATCCGAGTATCACGCGGCAATACAGAACTATGGGCCGCAAACGAACGCTGGCAGTGTGGATTTCAAGGTGAAAAAGCCAGCAATTCAGGCAGTGCATTTACGGCGTCGGGTCAAAATGGAAATTACTTTCCGCTCTCCGGACTTAAATCCAATGCAGAGAGTCCTCCTAACAACACGACTTACAAAGTTGCTGATTACACCGCCCGCATTCAGGCTTGTATAGATCAATCCAGCGCCGCTGATCCTCAGACCGTGTGGGCTAAACGCGAAGGATGCAAGGCCTACGGCAGCCAATGGAAACCCGTCGGACTGCTGCAACGCCAAGATGGGTTCAAGTTTGGGTTATTTACTGGCTCGTACGCGAAAAACATATCGGGTGGCGTATTGCGCAGCAACGTCGGTGATTTTTCGTTGGAGGTTGACATCAACGGCCGGTTTATTGATCCTTCAACAAGCACGGCTTTAGCGGCCAAGGGTAGCATTGTCAAAGCAATCGATTCGATTCGCATGACAGGCTACGACTATAGTGGCGGCACTTATAGCACTTATGACGGTGATTGCACATTCCAATTGATTGACCTCGTTCCATCCGGCGCGTCGGGCAATAAGCGTAACCAAGGGGCTTGTTCCTCATGGGGTAATCCGGTTGCAGAAATGTATACCGAATCGCTCCGCTATCTTGCGGGCGCGGCTGCGAATACGAATTACACTTATACGAGTTCCGGAAGCACCGACGCTGCGCTCGGGTTGAGCGTCATAACTTGGCAAGATCCTATCAACACGAACAACTACTGCGTGCCGCTCAAAAATATTATTTTTAATGCTGCTACGACATCGTACGATGGCGATCAGGTAGGCATGGCAGGATTGGCAGGTGCTACCTCTGCTGCAGCTTACACTAACGTTATTGGAAGTTATGAGGGCATTACAGCGGGCATTGCCGGCAAGATTAACGGGGCCGCCGCCACCAGTACTGGATTTAATTCATGCACAAACAAAACGGCAACGACGCTCTCAGAACTGCGTGGCATTTGCCCAGAAGGTGCGCCTTATTCGGGAAGCTACCTTACTGCGGGTTCAGCATACTATGCTCGAAATAACCGTATCCGTACTTCACCCGCTATTCCGGCCAGTGCATCGTCGCTGTTTCCGAACGCATACACAGTAGAGACATTTGGCGTATCGCTTGCTAACAATACCCCTAAGATTGATCTTTTAAGCGTCGATGGAAAATCGACTCTCGCCACCATCACGCCCGCCTATCGACTTGTGAAGAGCGACGGTGTTGGCGGCGGCACGATCGTAGACTTTAAAATCATACAAGCACCTGACTTCACGCAAAATATTGTCAAAGGCGTGTACTACATTAACTGGGAAGACTCTGGCTTCGGCGGCGACTTTGACCAAGACGTAATCGGGCGCATTGAATTCACGTTTAACCGCGCAACAAATGCGTTGACGGTAACGACTGCTGCAACCAACGCGTCTACGGCAAATCCCCAGGGATTCGGATATGTTCTTTCCGGAACCAACATTGACGGCCCCCACTTTCACTCCGGCATTCTGACTTTCAACTACACGAATCCCGTTTCGGGCGTGGTCGAATGTACCAACTGTGAAGCCGGGCAAACGCCGACGACCCAAGCGTACACATTGTCGGGAACGGCAGGTACTACCCTGAAAGATCCGCTTTACTACGCGGCTAAATGGGGTGCAATCAAGGATCCGGGTAGTGCAGCAATCGCCGCGTTTGATAAGAAAGGTAAGAAAGATGGTTCTGGAAACGATATACCTGACGGTATTCCTGACAATTATTTCAATGTTTCCAATCCTGCAAAACTAGCAGAGCAACTTGAATCACTATTCACAAACATTTCTATTGGCAGCTCTTCTTCCTCTGCTGCTGCAAGCACAACGCGCGCATCTAGTGACACGCTCGCTTTTACCGCATCTTTTGCTGGTAAGACGTGGGGAGGTGCGCTCAAGGCATTTCTAGTAGATGTCGTCCCAACGGTACCCGTTTTCACTGAAGAGTGGGACGCAACAACAATTCTTAACGCTCGCACTGCGGCGCGCAAGTTGTTTACCAGCAACTCGGACACGAGGGCTGGAACGACCTTCGCATGGTCTAGTTTGTCAGCAGCACAAAAATCTGCACTGGTATCCGAGAATACTCAAAAATATATTGCAGGTGACCGGACTAAGGAAGGTACTGCTGTTACAGATTTTAGGGTTAGAGCACCGTCCGTCCTCGGCGACATTATTAACTCCAACCCTGCTTATTCCTCGGAGAGAGCTGGGTTTAGCGCTTCATATAGTAGTTTCCCAGGTTATGAAGATTTCTTTAAACAATTCGATGTACGCCAGGGCGGAACTAAGCGGGTAAGGTCAATTTATGTTGGCGCGAATGACGGCATGCTCCACGCATTCGTCGGAGACAACAAGATCAGCAATGGTGGGGCGGAACTCTTTGCGTATGTGCCGAGTATGATCTACAACACGCTGCCCCGGTTGACGCAACAGGACTACACCGTCACGGGTAACCACAGATATTCGGTAGATGGATCACCGTTTATTTCGGACGCAAACATCGCCACCGCGGCGTCCCCAGATTGGCGAACGGTGTTAATCGGGGGGCTAGGTGCTGGCGGTGCAGGTTTTTTTGCACTTGACATCACTCGACCAGAGACCTTCGACGAAACAAAAGTTTTATGGGAGTTCAACGCGACTGACGCAAAGAGGGTGAGTACCGGAATATCGGATTTAGGTGCGTCAACGACGCAGGCCAGAATAGGGAGAACAAGGGTAGCAGGTGAGTCCTGGTTCGCAGTGTTTGGAAACGGATACAACTCTAGCCAAACTCCAACAAATGGACAAGCTGTTCTCTTCGCAGCAAAGCTAGGCAAACCTGCGGGCGAGTGGACGGAGAATACGGATTTCTATCGCGTCGTTCTATCGACCGATATCGATAATGGGTTGTCGACGCCGACTCTCATCGACTACGATCAAGACGGGTTTGTTGACTTCATTTACGCGGGCGACTTAAAAGGCAATCTGTGGCGTATTGACGCTCGCGACCCTTCTCCCGCTAACTGGTCGGGCAAAAAGCTCTTCACTGCACAGAACGCGCAGCCCATAACTGCTGCGCCGCAAGTAACACGGCATCTAAAAGGAGGGCTGATAATTATGTTCGGGACAGGCAAATATCTTGAAACATCGGACGTAAATGTAGTGCCACCCGTTCAAACGCTCTACGGCATCCGCGACATTAATCCAAATTCAGCCACGGTCACAACGCAAACTATTACCGATCAGGACGCGGTTACAATTACAAATCGTACGCTACCTGTTGCTGGCCCTTCTACCGGGCAGTGCAATCCAAACAAAGGTTGGTACGCAAATTTGAATAGCGGCTCCGTACTAGAGGGAGAGCGCAACGTCTTTGATGCTGCACTTGTGGCGGGGTCGCTTTTGACTCCCACGCTCGTGCCATCTGGGGATCTGTGTCTGGGTGGGGGCAAATCATTTCTATACTGTATTAACCCATTCACGGGTTGTGCCTGTGACCCAGATCAAGCTACCGCTCGAGAATCCAACGGCATTCAATCAACTCCAAAACCTATTGCCATATCCACAGCGCCGATTGGACGCAACGATACAACTGGCGGCGGCCGGGCTGTGGAGATTGATGCCACTGGACGTCAGACATCAAGGCTCAGGGTAATCTTGCTAGGCAATGCTGAAGGCACTCCAGTATCAATCGGCGGGAATCTTAATCTCAACATCAGCAGCGGTCGCCTGAGCTGGCGTGAGATAGTAGATCAATAAGCCTCGCACTGATAACCAAAACTATTGAATCGAGTTGAAAATGAAAATGAAGTCTTTCGGGTTTACACTAATGGAACTGATGATTGTTGTCGCCATCCTCGGCATTCTCGCGGCGCTCGCCTATCCGCAATACATTGGCTATGTTGAGAAAGGCAAGCGAGCTGAGTGCCGTTCTGCATTACTGGTCGCCGCGCAAAAGATGGAAAAGTTTTACAGCAACAATAACCGGTATCCCGTAGTTGGCGCTGCGGGACTAGCGGAAGCAAGAATAGCGGCAAACTCGAATGACGGCAATCCGGGCGCGTCCTGCACAATAGCTATTACGGACAGCGTACTTCCAACGGGAACGCCAACACCGACCCCGGCGTCCTATAGACTTAGAGCGACAGCAACTTACCCCGACAGATCTTGTACTTCATTCACGTTGAACGAAACCAGTACTAAGGATGCGTTTGGACCCAATCCAGTCGGTTGCTGGAGATAATCTCTAGGAGGTAATTTTTGTGCGTAGTTACAAAAAAGGGCGCACAACTGCGCCCTTTTCCTTTTTTGAAACCGACCATTTTCTTGCCGTAGATGGCAACTTTAAATGAATAGAAATTCTAGGGCATTTGTTACGATGCTCGCCATGTCGTTTGTGGCTCATTTTCTTTTAGGCGCGATTTGGTCCGTTAACAATTTGTTCATCGTGCAAAATACTGCGAACCCGGCACCCATTGAATTTACGGTCGTAAAGCTATCTTCTTTACCCCTCAATGGCGGATCAGCACCTGCATTCAAGCCATTGGCAAAAGTTATCTCATTCACCTCAGATAGCAACTCTCCGTACGGACACCTTTCACGAAAAGTAATAGACGAAGTACCGAGCCCGCTTCCCCCTGCGGAACCGCCGCGTGCCGGAGATAAGCTCATTGAAAAAATTGCACCTAATGTCATGATGGACGATCTCTTGATGGGACCGTTTCAGTCTGAAATTGACCCCAAAAAAGCATGGGTGAATGTCGCTGAAAGTTTGAATTATGATTTATTACGCGGCATAAGCATCGACGTATCTCAGGGCCAGTATCGTATGCCGGGGGAAGTTGAGCTTCGTGTTCGCGCTAAAGGCGACCTCACTATCGAATACCCGTTTATCGCAGCAGCGTTGGGAAAAGAAGCAGTAATTTATGCACTGCTTTTGATCGATGAACAAGGCCAAAAAATTCGCGTGCAAATTGCGCGGGGAGATCCTGATTTTGACAATGCAGTTCTGCAATCATTAGAAAAAGTAGAGTTTCGCCCCGCGATGTTAAAGCAAGTGCCGGTGCGTTCTTTGCTGCTTTTGGAATTTGAATTTCGTCGCAATCCGCCTGAAATTGGCTCGCTTTAAGCCGTTCGCTCAGAACCCTGCACCGCCCCCAACCCCGCCCCTAATCCTTTAGGCAACGGAAACACAATATTCTCCGTAATCCCATCCAACTCCCGCACACTCGCAGCGCCAAGCGATTTCAATTTCGCAATCACATCACGCACGAGCACCTCCGGCGCGGACGCACCCGACGTAACACCGATACGTTTTTTACCCGCGATCCATTCTTCTTTTAATTCTGCCGCGCTGTCCACTTGGTGCGTTTCGCAGCCGAGTAGGTTCGCGAGTTCGCGCAAGCGGTTGGTGTTGGAGCTGGTGCGCGATCCTACGACGATCACGACTTCCACTTGTGGTGCCATGAATTTCACGGCGTCCTGGCGATTTTGGGTGGCGTAGCAGATGTCGTCTTGTTTTTGGCCAACGATGTGGGGGAATTTTTGTTTGAGGGCGACGATCACTTTTTGGCAGTCATCTACTGATAATGTTGTCTGCGAAACGTAGGTTAATTTTTCGCTGTGGATGTTGAGTGTGGCGACGTCCTCGACCGTTTCAACCAAATGCATACCAGTCTCGGATTGGCCCAGTGTGCCTTCAACTTCGGGGTGGCCGTCGTGGCCGATCATGACGATTTCAAAACCTTCAGCACGTTTTTTTGCGACTTCGACGTGCACTTTTTTGACCAGCGGGCAGGTCGCATCGAACACCTGAAAACCGCGCGCATCAGCCTCAACACGGATCGCTTTTGAGACACCGTGCGCGCTGAAAATTAACGTGGCACCTTTGGGCACGTCGGCTAAATCTTCAATAAAAATCGCGCCCTTGCTGCGCAAATCATCGACGACAAATTTGTTGTGGACGATTTCGTGGCGCACGTAAATGGGTGCGCCGTGGAGCGCTAATGCGCGCTCGACGATTTCAATCGCGCGATCAACGCCCGCACAAAAGCCGCGTGGGTTGGCAAGGAGAATTTCGGATTCGGTGGTGTTCATGATGTGGCCTCAAACTTTTTTGACGCAAAATGAAAAGGGAATTTTTAAATATCCGTCACCCCGGCGTAGGCCGGGGCCTAGTCCGTTCGTAGGTTTTGAATGTACGACGAACTGGGTTCCGGCCTTCGCCGGAATGACGAAGTTTTTTAGATTTCGAGAAATTTTCAAAACTTAAACCTAGCACTGGCAAGCGTTTCAAGCCAATTTTGCCCCAAACGCCGCCCCCACACTAGCCTTACTACAAATTCTCGTCTGAAACCTCAGGATAACCAAACCGCTCTTCCTTCCAAGGATCAGCGTCATTATGATATCCGCGCACTTCCCAAAAACCGGGGCGATCTTGCTCGTGAAATTCTATTCCTGAAATCCATTTTGCCCCTTTCCACGCATAGCGTTTGGGCACCACCAAGCGCGCAGGCCAGCCGTGCTCCATTGATAGTGGCTCGCCAAAAACAGAATGCGCGATCAGCACATCATCGTCTAGCAGTGCTTCCAGCGGCAGGTTTGTCGTATACCCATCATAACCATGCAGCGTGACGAATTGTGCGGCCTCAAGCGGCTGTGCAAGCGCGATAAGTTCACTCGGCATCACGCCTTCCCAATCCATATCGAGCTGCGACCAGCGCGTCACGCAGTGCATATCGGCGACAATTTTTGTTTGTGGCAGGGTTTTGAATTGTTTCCAGTTAAGCGTGATTTCATTCGCGACCAGGCCAAACATTTTGAGCGTCCACGTCGGCGTGTCAATCGATGGCCGCACGCCCATATCAAGCACCGGAAAATCAGTCACACGCGATTGGCCTTGCGGGATGCGCGCGTTGGGCGAGATCTTTCCTGGCTTCATTCCGCCTTCGTTGCTACGCTTCGCCAACGCAGTTTTGCTTGCGATAATTTTTTGCCAGTTACTCACGCGCCGACCTTCTGTTTACCCGACCCACGAAACGAGTCCCAAATCAGCAGCGCTGCTCCCACACAAATCGCGGAATCGGCGATATTAAAAGCCGGCCACGGCGGCAGATTCATAAATTCCATTGCATGAATTTGGATGAAGTCGGTCACTTGCCCATGCAGCACGCGATCATATAAATTTCCCATCGCGCCGCCGATCACGAGCGCCAACGCAGTACACAGCAAACGATTTTGCTGATTGGCCCGCATCATCCACAACAGGATTGCCGTAATGACGACCGTGATCACAATAAAAAAGTATCGCTGCCAGCCGGAAGCATCATTCAAAAAACTGAACGCTGCACCTTTGTTGTAGGTCAGCACCAAGTTAAAAAATGGCAGGATTGTTCTCGATTCATAATCGGCGAAATTCGCCGTCATCGCATATTTCGTGATCTGATCGAGCACGAAAATAATCGCGCTAATGCCCAACCATTTTGCCCAGCGAAAACTATGCATATTGACGGCTTTCATCTCTTTGATTGACGACAACATCAACGCAACGATTACACAGTGTGGCGTGGTCTGCATGTGACCCCACATCGGCGCGATAGTGCCAGCAACGTTCGCATTTTTGGTTTGTACTCGCCGTTACCTGAACTTCGACACCCGCTGCTGCTGATTCCACAATCTTCGCCTGCGAGGTAATAAACGCAAATCGCAAATCGTCCCCTATTGATTTCAGCAAGGCGTAATCATCACCTGCTGCATGCAACAGCACCTCAGCCTGAAGCGATGAGCCAATACTGCCCGCTGTGCGCGACTCTTCCAATTGCTTGGAGACGATTGCGCGAATCTCGCGCAGCTTGTTCCAGCGCGCGACGACGTGCTCTGCCTCTGCGAAGCTCGGCAACGCATAAAACGAATGCAAAAACACACTATCTTCTTTACCTTCCTTGCCCGCTGCCAGCACCGACCAAATTTCCTCCGCCGTAAACGACATCACCGGCGCAATCAATCGCGCGAGCATTTGCAGGATGTGATGCAACGCCGTCTGCGCCGCGCGGCGTGGTTTGCCATCGGCGGAAGTCGTGTATAGCCGATCCTTCAAAATATCCAAATAAAATCCGCCCATATCTTCGGAGCAGAAATTTTGGATCAATTGCATGGCTGGTTGAAATTCAAATTTCGCGTAATGTGCCAACACGCGCTTTTGCAAGTCATCTGCCAGCACCAAGGCGTAGCGATCAATTTCCAACAATTCTTCAACCGGCAATGCATGTTTCGTCGCAGCAAAATCCGACGTATTCGCCATCAAAAACCGTACGGTATTGCGGATGCGTCGATAGCTTTCGACCACGCGTTTTAGAATTTCGTCCGAGATCGAAAGCTCACCGGAATAATCGGTTGAGCCGACCCACAGACGTAAAATTTCCGCGCCCAAAGTGTCCGCAATTTTTTGTGGCGCAACCACGTTGCCCAATGACTTAGACATTTTCTTGCCTTGCGCATCCACAGCAAATCCATGCGTGAGCAAATTCTTATACGACGCGCGGCCATTGAGCGCACAGCTCATCAGCAATGATGAATGGAACCAGCCGCGATGCTGATCCGAGCCTTCCAGATACAAATCCGATTGGCCCGGCTTGCCATCGGTTTCGGGCTTCACCAGCGCAGGCGTATTCGCGACCACGGTGTTGAATGTCGAGCCCGAATCGAGCCACACATCAAGCGTATCGCCGATCTTGTCGTAGTGCTTGGCATCATCGCCGAGTAATTCTTCAGCAGTGATTCGCTGCCAGGCTTCAATGCCTTCTTTCGCCACACGCGCGGCGACAACCTCCAGCAATTCCTGCGTGCGCGGATGCAATTCGCCGGTTTCTTTGTGCAGAAAAAACGGGATCGGCGTGCCCCAATTTCGTTGGCGCGAAATGCACCAGTCGGGCCGATTGGCGATCATGCCGTGCAGACGTGCTTTGCCCCAATCAGGGAAGAATGATGTTGCGTCGATTGCCTTCAGTGCCAGCTCGCGCAAGGTTTCAGTCTCGCCTTTCGCGGCGAGATCCATGCCGACAAACCATTGCGCCGTCGCACGAAAAACCGTCGGTGTTTTATGCCGCCAGCAATGCGGATAAGAATGTTTGAACTCATTCGAATGAAATAGCGCACCTGCGGCTTCAATCGTTTTGACAATCTCGGCCTGTGCCTTCCAGATGTACATGCCGCCGAACAGGGGCAGCGTGGATGCGTACACACCGTTGCCCATCACGGGGTTGAGAATATCTTCGGTTTTCATGCCGTATTTTTTGCAGGTCGCGAAGTCATCCACGCCATATGCGGGCGAAGAATGCACGATACCCGTACCAGTATCGAGCGTGACGTAATCGGCTAAAAAGATGGGCGAGAGACGATCATAGAACGGATGTTTGAACGCAATGCGTTCCAGTGCCTGGCCTTTTGTGGTCGCTAAAACTTTGCCTTCAAGTGCATACGTTTTAAGACATTCTTCCACCCGCGATGCCGCCAAGATCAAGCATCCACGCGGTGTTTCAACCAACGCATAGTCGAATTCGGGATGCACATTCAGCGCCTGATTCGCCGGAATCGTCCACGGCGTGGTTGTCCAGATCACCGTAAAAATTGGGCCAGACGGGACAGCAGCGAGACCAAACGCTTTCGCCAACTTATCGCGCTCAGCATCCAAAATCGGAAAGCCGACATCAATCGCGGTCGAGACTTTATCTTCGTATTCCACTTCCGCTTCGGCGAGCGCGGAGCCACAATCGAAGCACCAATTGACCGGCTTCAAGCCGCGATAAACATAGCCGCGTTCGAGCAATTTTCCGAGCGTGCGAATCTCGGCGGCTTCAGTTTCGAACGCCATGGTTTTATACGGATGATCCCAATCGGCAAGCACACCGAGTCTCACAAAATCAATTTTCTGTAATTCAATTTGCGATTCGGCATGCGCGCGCGCATAGCCCTGCACTTGCAAGGGCGTGAGGTTTTTGCCGTGTTGCTTCTCGACAAAAATTTCAATCGGCATGCCGTGGCAATCCCAGCCCGGCACATACACCGCGTCAAAGCCCGCCATCTGCTTGGACTTCACAACGATATCTTTTAAAATTTTATTGACCGCATGGCCGATATGAATCGCCGCGTTCGCATACGGTGGGCCATCGTGCAGAATAAATTTCGGCTTGCCTTTTGATGCTTCCCGAATTTTTTCGTAGAGCTTTTTGTCCTGCCATTGTTTGATCCAGCCCGGCTCGCGTTTGGCGAGATCGCCGCGCATGGGGAATGGCGTGTCGGGCAGGTTAAGCGTTGATTTGTAATCTACTTTCGTGTCCATCATGTTCCGATCTTCAAAATTCGCTTGGCTACAGCACAGTCATCATGCATTTGCGCGACCAATGCGGTTAGCGCGTCAGGGCCGGCAAAATTTTGTTCGTCGCGGATTTTTTCGATAAATTCAACTTGCACGCGCCTGCTGTACAAATCGTGCGAATAATCGAAGAGGAAGACTTCAAGATGGTGGCGGTTTTCGATTGAAACCACTGGATTGGTGCCGAGATTTGCAACACCAAAAAGCGCGTCTGCATTCGTAGCACTTGTCCTCACCACTCCCTCGAGCCCGCGAGTTACAAGCCTAAATTTTACCGCAAACACGCCCGCGATGGCAGGTTTTCTGCCGGTCAGCGCGACGTTGGCTGTTGGGAAGCCCAAGGTGCGGCCGAGTTTTTTACCGTGCGTGACGCGGCCGACAATGCTATACGAGCGGCCCAGCATGCGCGTAGCAGTGACGAGATCGCCATTGCCCAATGCGTGGCGTACAGCGGTGGAAGAAATTCTTTCACCATTTGCGTCGGCAATATCGGCCATTGTTTCCACGGTATACCCATGCGCGATGCCATATTCACGCAGCATCGCCACATCGCCCGCGCGCTTTGCACCAAAGCGAAAATCTTCGCCGACCATCAGCCATTTCACGTTCATCGCACTTAACGCTGACATAAATTCATTCGGTGTAAGTGACGCGAACGCTTGGTTGAAATGTGGAATAAAAACATGCTGCATTTGGCTATGTGCGAACGCGGCCAATTTCTCCGTGACACTCATCAGCCGCGCGGGAGCAAGTGCCGGATCACCGCGAAGCTTTGCAAAATATTCGCGCGGCAGCGGCGCAAAGGTCATGGCGGCAGGCTGAAGGCCTAAGCGGGACGCGGCGTTCCGGGCAGTATCGAGAATCGCTTGATGGCCACGATGTACGCCATCGAAGTTGCCAATGGCGAGCGCGAGTGGTGCCGATTGCGCCTCAAGTTTTCGATGCAATTTCATGAAGTGCGCTTTGCAAAATCACGCAGCCGAAAACCCATCACAAACAAACTTGCGAAATACACGGTGATCCCCGCTACGATTACCCCGCCGAGCTTGATGCATTTGGCGAGTGTGTTCATCTGCAACCAATCCGCATCGCTTCCCGAAATCCACCAGATCGCACCGCCCATGAAGTACAAGGCGACAGCAAGTTTGATAAAAAATGTGAGCCATTCCGGTTGCGGCGCAAACAATTTATCTTTGCGCAAAAAATAAAATAACAAACCGGCGTTAACGCATGCCGCGAGGCCAATCGATAGTGCCAGGCCCGCGTGTTTGAAGATCGGTACGAACGCGAGATTCAATAGCTGCGTAACGATCAGCGTGACGACGGCGATTTTTACCGGTGTTTTGATGTTCTGCCGCGCGTAGTACGCGGGAGCCAGAATCTTGATGAGAATGATGCCGGTGAGCCCCACCGAATACGCCACCAGGGCAGCGCGTGATGCGAGCACGTCGTTGACAGTAAAGGCGCCACGATGCAGCAGTGTAGCGAGCAGCGGCGTGGCGAGAATCGCCAGGCCGAGTGCGGCGGGCAGCGTCAACATCAGTGTCAATCGCAGCCCCCAATCGAGCAAGCGTGAAAATTCTGCCGGGTTGCCCTGCGTGTGTGATTTTACCAGCGAGGGCAGCAGCACCGTGCCGAGCGCGACGCCAAGTAAAGCGGAAGGAAATTCCATCAATCGATCAGCCGCAGTGAGCCACGAGACGGAACCGGTTTGCAAAAACGAGGCGATTTGCGTATTGATCAATAGTGAAATCTGCGCGACCGAAACGCCGAGAATCGCCGGGCCCATCAGTTTTAGAATGCGCGCGACACCTTCGTCATGCCGAAATTTCCAGGCATTGATGGAAAATCGCGGCAGCATGCCAATGCTTTTTAACGCTGGAAATTGAAACGCGAGCTGCACCACGCCGCCAATCGTGGCACCGATGGCTAACGCGAGGATCGGCGGATTCACGTGCGGGGCCAGCCAGATGGCGGCAGCAATTACGCAAAGATTCAGCAGCACCGGCGTGAACGCAGGTGTTTTAAATTTCGAAAAACTGTTGAGAATGCCCGCCGCAAGCGCGACTAACGAAATGAAAAAGATATAGGGAAACGTGATGCGAACCAGCTGCACCGCGAGCGCGAATTGGTCCGGTTTGGCGCTAAACCCAGATGCGGTTGCGTAAACTAGGATAGGCGCTCCGATCACGCCGATCACGGTCACGACGAACAATATAACCACCAACAAACTCGCCACGTGATCGGCCAGCAATTTGGTTTCGGCAATGCCATTTTTGTTTTTGTACTCGGCAAACACCGGCACAAACGCTTGGCTAAACGCGCCTTCGGCAAACAATCGGCGCAGCAGATTAGGTATCCGCCAAGCAACCTGAAACGCATCCATCGCCGCACCGGCACCGAATAGATTGAAGCCGATAATCTCGCGCGCGAGCCCGGTGACGCGCGATAGAAATGTCATCGCCGAGATGGAAAGAGCTGCCCGAAATAGGTTCATTGGTGGCTAAAGACGGCTTCGCGTGGGTTTGAACGATTTTTAAGGCTAATTTGCGCCAGAAAAGCCAATCAAAACAGACGGTTTGCTTTTTATTGAGGAGGCGCTATAATACAAGGCTTCGCGCAAAATTCATGTGCTGATATAGACTTAAATCTGGATAAATCATGGCAAATACCAAACAAGCTGTAAAACGTGCACGCCAAGCTGTCAAAGCCCGCTCGCATAATCAAGCGCAGCGTTCTGAGCTTCGCACCGCAATCAAAAAAGTAACGGCGGCGATTGCTAAAGGCGATCAAACTGCGGCTGAAGCGGTATTCAAATCTTCTGTTTCCACGATTGACTCGATCGCGGACAAAAAAATCATCCACAAAAACAAAGCCGCTCGTCATAAGAGCCGCTTGTCTGCTGCGATTAAAGCGATTGGTGCAAAAGCACCTGCTGCTGTAGCCGCCGCTGCCTAATATTGATTTTGGCTGATGCCGCTTGGCGGCATCAAAGCAGGATCGGGTAGGAAGTGTAAAGAAACGCCGAACAAATTTTTGTTCGGCGTTTTTGTTTTT
>JANMQR010000240.1:0-5636 GCA_031370625.1 Burkholderiales bacterium
CGTAAATCGAATTGACGATGGGAATGCGTTGCAAAATCGTATCGCCAAAACCGAGCAAACGCTTGCCAAAAAAATTCGCAGCGAGCACGCCCGTCAGAAAAATAATCACCAACGTGAGGATCGTACCCAGCCCCCAAATGCGAAAACCAAACAGCGCTTCGGGCCGATATTGTTGCGGCACGAGCAATAGCGTTTGATCCATCGTACCGACCAATAAATTCAGCACCCACACGGTGATGACAACGGGTACCCAAACTAAAACACCAGCGAGCAGATATTTGCGCATGAATCTGTTTTTCTTATGTGGTGGCAGCGGGCGCGGGAGCAGGTTTAGCGGCGGGTTTCTCCGCTACAGGCGTGGCGACTGGAGCAGAAGCGGCCGGAGACGCGCTAGCAGAGTCACTCTTGGTTTCTGGTTTCGCGGATGCTGCATCGGCGACAGCTGGCTCCGCTTTCGTGTCTCCTTCCGCTTTTGCGACCGGTGCAGCTTGATTGCCGCTCTTAAAATCGGTCACGTACCAGCCGCCACCTTTGAGTTGAAATCCGGCCGCGGTCACTTGCTTTGAAAACGTTGCTTGACCACACGCGGGGCAGTCGGTCAGCGGCGCATCCGACATTTTTTGCAGCGCATCTTTAGTGTGTCCGCAAGCGGAACATTTATAGGCATAAATTGGCATAACATTTTCCCTTGAAATCGACGGTGAACACCATCAATTTTAATTACTAAATTCTCAATTTATTATTTTAACACAAGGGCTTAGAGCGCCCCAGCGTGATGGTGCAGCGCATCAATTTTAAATGTTGATGACGCTAAACAATCTTCACCTTATCCAAATCTTTGGCAGGCGCGGGATAGGCCATTTTCAGATCTTCCAACGCCTTCACCAGTACCGAAGAAACATACAAATCGCGAATCCACTTTCGATCCGCAGGCACGATGTGCCACGGCGCGTGCGGCGATGAAGTTTGGTTAATCGCATCTTCATACACGCGCTGATAATCGTCCCATTTTTCGCGCTCGGCCAAATCGCCGATATTGAATTTCCAGGTTTTTGCGGGATCCTCGAGCCGATCTTGCAGGCGCTGTTTTTGCTCGTCTTTAGAAATATGCAAAAAGAATTTGAGGATGGTGGTGCCCTCCTCCACCAGCATGGCTTCAAATTGATTAATCTGCCGGAAGCGGCGCTTGGCCGTTGCGTCATCCACCCAGCCATGCACGCGCGTGATCAACACATCCTCATAATGGCTGCGGTTAAATACCACCAGCTCGCCCTTCGCGGGCACTTGTTGGTGCACGCGCCACAAATAATCATGCGCCAGTTCCGGCGGTGTGGGCGCTTTAAAACTCGCGACGCGTACACCTTGCGGATTGACGCCCGAAAATACTTTGCGGATGACGCCATCTTTTCCGCCGGTATCCATGGCCTGCAGCACGATCAAAATTTTGTGCTTTTGCTCGGCGTAAAGCACGGTTTGTAACGTCGTCAATCGCGCCGCCATTTCATCGAGAATCGCCGCGGTGGTGGATTTGTCACCCACAAAACCGCAGGTGGAATTCGTATCGATGTCAGCAAGTTTGATCTTGCCATTGCCCACGATAGGACGGATGGTTTTGATGTCTGAGGTAGTGGATTTTGTTGGCATGGCTGCTATTCAAAGAAAGGAAGTAAAAATGACTTCGAGCGAAGCCTATAATTTTGGAATTGACTGCAACACCTCACAGCATATCTGACTCTAAATAAAGGATTTTAATGTCTGCAACTTCAAGCTTGTCCGCAACCATGCGATACGTCTCCGTTACCGCTGCCGGTGCGGCGGGCGTCATGCATATTTCGCAAGGCCCTTTGCCGCAATTTGGCGCGGATGATGTGCTGATAAAGGTCGCGTACGCAGGCGTAAATCGGCCGGATTTGTTGCAACGCGCGGGCAGCTATGCGCCACCGCCCACCGCCTCGCCCGTGATGGGCCTTGAAGTTTCAGGCATCGTTGCCGCGGTCGGCACCAACGTCACGCAATGGAAAATCGGCGATGCCGTTTGCGCACTCACGCCCGGTGGCGGCTACGCGGAATTTTGCGCAGCACCCGCCGCACACTGCTTGCCGATTCCAAATGGATTTTCCATGCTGCAGGCCGCTGGCGTGCCGGAGAATTTTTTTACGGTATGGGTGAATGTGTTTGAAACCTGCCGACTGAAATCAGGCGAAAAATTTCTCGTGCATGGCGGCTCCAGTGGTATTGGCTTGACTGCGATTCAATTAGCAAAAGCGTTCGGCGCGGAAGCGTTTACCACCGTCGGCAACGCAGAAAAATCTGCATTCTGCCAATCTATCGGCGCCGATCATGTATTCAATTACAAAACAGACGACTGGATGACCGAGATTGGGAACATCACGCAGAAAAAGGGCGTGGACGTGATTTTGGATATGGTCGGCGGCAGCTACATCGAAAAAAATCTGCGCTCATTGGCGCTGGAAGGTCGCTATTGCTTCATCGCGTTTCTGGAAGGTGGGGTCGCGAATGTGGATTTTCGACCACTCATGATGAAACGCCAAACGATTACCGGATCCACGCTGCGCGCGCGAAGTGATAAACAAAAAGCGGCGATCGCAAACGCGCTAAAAGAAAAAGTGTGGCCGCTGTTGGAAGCTAAAAAAGTGCAGCCGGTGATTCACCAAGTCTTCGAACTAGAGCACATCATCGACGCGCGCAAGCTGATGGAATCGAGCGCGCATATCGGCAAAATTATGCTGAAGATTGCCGGATAAATGCGGCGGTTGAAGTTCGCTCCGTTTGTACTTACTGCGTCATTTATTTTCAACGCAGAGGCAATGACATTTCACGCGGCGCCACCCATACTTTATCTCGGCGGCGCAGTGGTGGAATCGGATCGTGCGGCCTGGGATGAAGCCATGAGCCGCTTCGGTACGAGCCTAGCCACCGTGGTGTTTCATCAATCAGGCGGCGGCGATTCACCGACTGCGCGCTTCATCGGTCGCGATATTCGTAAACGCCAATTCGCCACCGCGGTTTACGGACGCTGCACATCTGCGTGCGCGACGATGTTTTTGGGCGGCACGGTTCGGCAGTTCGCGACATCAGCGTCAAAGTCTGAACCAACCATGTTGGGATTTCACGGCAGCTACAATAAAACCACCAAGGCACTAAATAAAAGGCGCTCCAGTGACTACTTTCTGGACATGACCAACGGCAAGATGAGCGAAGAATTTATCGAAAAATTTATTCGCCTTGAAAACAAAAAAGGGATGCTGCGCCTGATCCATCCGTCACAATTATTGAAACAAAAAACACCGCTCGCAATGCTGTGCAAGGGCAACGAATTGGCGGCAAGACGAGCCGAACAATGCGAGCATCTTGATGGCACTGCTGCGCTCAACCAAGGCGTGGTGACAACCTGGGAGCAACGCGAAATCATTGCGCCGCCTGCGCCGAGCAACGATAAAATAACAGTGAAATCGTGGTGAACAAACCTGCAATGAACCAACCTCTGCTTCATACATCTAAAGTCGCAGCAAACACGTAAACTAATCGATTATTTCCGGGAGAACAATATGCAATTCAAATCGAAACTTCTTGGCGCAACTTTCATCGCCGCCTGTGCTATTTTTCTCAGCGGCTGCGGCGCAATCAATGCACAAAATCCCAGCCAAGGCTACCGGCCTGTCAACGCCACACCGGATGAAGCGGGCACGCCATTGATGTTAAAAGGCTATGACGTCGTGAGCTATTTTGTCGCGAACAAAGATGCCGTTGGCTCGCCACAATTCAAAACCGACTACAAAGGCATCGTGTTTTACTTTTCCAGCGCGGAAAACAAAGCCCTGTTCGATAAAGAAGCGACCAAATATTTACCCGAATTCGGCGGCTACTGCGCGAACGGAATCGTCTATGGCATCCCATGGGGCGGCGACGGCGACACTTGGAAAATGATTGACGGCAAGCTGTATATTTTCGGCGGGCAAGGCTCGAAGGACGGATTCCTCATTGATGAAAAAAATAACCTCGCGCTAGCCAATAAATACTGGAAAGAAGAAGTCGAAGGCAATAACAGCTTCTGGCAACGCACCAAGCGCACAACGTTCGCACGGGTGCCGCATTACAAGAGTGGCGCTGAGTTGGCGAAGGCGGTTGAAGATGCGAAGGCGAAGGGAGCATTATCGAAGGGTTGAGCACTTCTAAGCCCGTTTGTTGGATTTTAAAACCCTAGCATCTGCGGGTCTCTCCACGGCATTTAATGCGAGGACGCCCGCAGATAAACGAGTTTGAATTTTTAAGACCCATTTAAAATTTTGTCAATTGCAGTCGGCTGCTGCTTTATCCAAAAAGAAAATCCATGCCATCCGCTGATAGGCAAGACGAACTGAAAACACTGGAAGCTGAGAGCATCGAGATTTTTCGCGAGGCGATGTCTTCTCAGCGTAAGCCGGTGCTGATGTATTCGATTGGGAAAGATTCTTCAGTCCTGCTTCATCTTGCCAAAAAAGCCTTCTTTCCGGCAACCCCGCCGTTTCCCTTGCTACACATCGATACCACCTGGAAATTCCGCGACATGTACGCTCACAGGGCGCGAATGGCTGATAGCTCGGGTATGGATTTGATTGTGCATACCAACCATGCCGGCCTGCAAGCAGGGGTCAATCCGTTCACACATGGTTCGAGCTATTACACCGACGTAATGAAAACAGCCGCGCTCACACAGGCCCTCAACGCGGGACAATTCGAGATCGTGTTTGGCGGTGCGCGCCGTGATGAAGAAAAATCACGCGCAAAAGAACGTGTATTTTCATTCCGCGCACCGGGACATCGCTGGGAGCCCAAAGCACAAAGACCCGAACTGTGGAATCTCTACAACACGCACATTCGGAACGGGGAAAGCATCCGCGTGTTCCCACTTTCAAACTGGACGGAGCTCGACATTTGGCAATACATCGCGCAGGAGAACATTCCGATCGTGCCGCTGTACTTCGCAAAAATGCGCCCTGTGGTGAAACGCAACGGCACCTGGATCATGCTGGATGATGATCGTATGCCGTTACTCCCGGGCGAGGAACCGGAAGTGAGGTTGGTGCGATTTCGTACGCTTGGCTGCTATCCGCTGTCCGGCGCAATAGAAAGTCCGGCGGCCACGGTGGAAGAAATAATCGCCGAGACGATTGGCGCGCGCACCTCCGAACGACAGGGCCGCATGATCGACAACGATCAGCCGGGCTCGATGGAGAAAAAAAAGCAGGAAGGTTACTTCTAATGCTGGTGCCTGAAAAACATACTGGTTCGACATCAGGCCCCCGGCTACCCACTTTGCGATTCATCACCTGTGGCAGTGTAGATGACGGCAAATCGACGCTAATTGGTCGCTTGCTGTACGACGCAAAGAGTATTTTTGACGACCAAATGCAGGCTCTGGTACAGGACTCTGCGCGGTACGGCACGCAAGGGGAAAATCTTGATTTCGCCCTAATGGTTGACGGCCTTCAAGCAGAACGCTCGCAGGGCATCACGATTGATGTTGCGTACCGATTTTTTCAAACCGACAAGCGAAAATTTATTGTCGCCGATACACCGGGGCACGAGCAGTACACGCGCAACAAGGCCACCGGTGCATCGACCGCAGAGCTGGC
>JANMQR010000243.1:0-5779 GCA_031370625.1 Burkholderiales bacterium
TTGATAACCTGTTTGCCAATACCTTTTCCCTGCTGGTTGGGCAGAATATAAATTTTGTGTAGTTTATAAACAGATAGATGATTTTCATTAACAGAGTAAGAAGCAAACGCAACAGGTTTTTCTAAGTCTTTCTTGGATGAAGCGGATGAGACCATCTCGCGTGCTTTAAAAGTCGGCACGTGCTCAGATGTCGTAGCGCTCGAATCGCTTGCAATGCAATTGATATCACTTAATGTAGATGAACAGCGCCAGATTAAGCTGATGAACGACGCTTCTATCTTTTTATACATTTCTGGCCGTCCTGATCGTGGACTTATTGTTGCCACTAAAGCGCGCGACTTTGCTCTCTCGGTTGCCGATGCTAAATCAACTTCTGCAGCGCTTGCTGTGGTGGGAATATGCGCTGCAGACACTGGTAATCTCCCGCTTGCGATGGAAGCATATGCAGACGCCTTGTCGTTAGCGCAGAAAGGCAATGATACATCTCGCGAAGGCAAAGTCTGGCAGAACCTAGGATCGGCCTTAGCTTATAGCGGACTATTTCGAGAGTCAAACGCATGTTTTGTACGAGCTTTAGAATTATCAAGGAGTTCTAAAGATTTAGAACCATTTTCAGCTGGGATACATACCAATATCGCGCTCAATTACTTGCATTTGGATGAAATTGGTTTGGGCCTTGCGGCAATCGAAAAGTCGATTGAGTTGTCTGAGAATTTGATTGGAGCGCACGCAATGCTAAATCGCGTGCTGGCTGAAAATTGCTTTACCCGTTTATGCTTAGAGGTCGAGAATTTTGAGGGCGCGCGAGCGCATGCTGCCGTCGCACGCGTTTTCGCATTGCAGTCCAAGTCCCCAAGAGCCGAGGTTTCCTCTTCTGTCGCAGAGGGTCTAGCGGAGGTTTTTTCTGGTCATGCTGACGTTGGGATTTCACGTCTCACCTCCGCTCTCCAGCGCGGCATCGCGCTAAAAGTCACCATCCGCGAAGTCCTCGTCGCCCTCGTCAAAGCCCACGAGCACATCGGCCAGCATGACAAAGCGCTCGAATATCTCAACATGATGCTCGAACAACAGCGCAAGACCCAGGCCGCCAACGTTCTCCAGCACGTCAAACGTCATCTCGAACAACTGCACGTTGCCGACAAAGATTCGCCTATTGAGGACGCTTCCCAGATTATCAAAAAGCTCCTCACGCGCGCCGAAGTCTTTGAAGGCCGCGTCGCCAAGCGCGAATTGCAGAAACGTGATCAGCAACTGTTTGTTGCCCGCGTTGAAGTGATGGAACGTCTGGCCGTCGCGGCTGAGCTGCGGGACGACTCCACCGGTGAGCACTCCTACCGGGTCGGTCGTCTCGCCAGCCTGCTTGCCAAGAGCTTGGGCTGTGATGACGACATGATCTTTATGATCGATATTGCCGCCCGACTCCACGATATCGGCAAAGTCGGCATTCCCGACGGCATTCTGCTCAAACCCGACAAACTCAACGCCTCCGAACGCGAGGTCATGAAAACCCACACCACCATCGGTGCGCAAGTATTAGCCCAAAGCCAGATCCCGCATATGCAAATGGCGGAAGAGATTGCCCGTTGTCACCATGAGTGGTGGGACGGCAATGGCTATCCATCCGGCATGGCGGGTGAAGATATTCCGTTGGCAGCACGCATCACTGCCTTGGCCGACGTTTATGATGCCCTCACCCACAAGCGGGCATACAAGCACGCGTGGACGGAAGACAGTGCCCTTACCGAAATTCTGGCCTTGCGGGGCAGACAGTTTGATCCGAAGTTAACCGATGCTTTCTTGGCCTTGATCACCAGCCTGCGTCGTGAACATCCGGATATGGATGCGTTACTCGGCCAAGCCGCAAAGGCCTCACCGTTCATCATCGCCCGCACGCGGATTCAGGAAACCCTGGAGCTGAATCGTGAGCCAGGCGCCACGATTGGGCCGGATCGGTTTGATTTGCAGCGGTAGTGCAACCCCTTGCCTCTGAATAACGGTTAGAGGTTGGTTTTTTCACCGCTCGCGGTTATAATACGGTGATGCGCCCATAGCTCAGATGGATAGAGTACTTGGCTACGAACCAAGGGGTCGTGGGTTCGAATCCTGCTGGGCGCACCATGAATTCAAGGGCTTACAGAAATGTAAGCCCTTTTCATTTGTGCTGACGCTTATTTTTGTCTACTCAGCAGAGGCGAGCGTCATGCCGATTCGCCGCACGCAGTTCTTGCCGTTTTGTTTGCCGACATACATTGCGGCATCAGCGCTTTTCAGTAATCCCAGTGGGTCGTGTCCATCTGCGGGGGCCAACGCGTAGCCGATGGTGATGCCAACGTGGCAGGTATGTTGCGTCAGACTGAACGGTAGCCGAAACGCGTCGAGCAATTTGTGACCTAACTCGCGCGCCTGTTTTTCGCTGTGCAGCCCACTGGCCATAACCACAAATTCGTCGCCTCCTAGTCGCGCCACCACATCGCCCGCGCGCATGGTCGCGCGCAGGCGGCTCGCAGCCACCACCAGCAACTCATCACCGACATCGTGACCATGCTGATCGTTGACGGGTTTGAACTGATCCAGATCCAGCATGTAAACCGCGAGAATATTTTGCGCTGTCGCATTCGGCAATGCCGCGAGCAGGGTTGCCTGCAAGCCGCGACGATTCAACAATCCCGTGAGCGGATCTGAATGGGCGAGTGACAGCAGGGCGTCGTGTTCAAGCGTTGCTTGCTGTGCCGCACGGTGGACAGCCGCTGATCGCAGCACCGCGATACGCAAAAAAATCAGCATGTCGATGGTTGCGCCGATCTGAAACGAATGCAGCGTCCAGAAGTTCGCGCCGATTGCGCCGCGCACGACGCCAATCATGACCACGCTGGCAATCGCATACGTCACCCACGCCGCGATGAAATACGCGCCGGTGTGGTCGCCTCTGCGCATCCGCGCAATCGCACCCGGCACGCCCAAAAGCGATGGCAGCGGGCTAAAAAGACCCATGACGATACTGACGAAATAAATATCGAAGATACTGAACGCGTGACCGATGCCGGTAACGACAAATATCGCGCCAACGATGCGCATCGCCAAGCGTAATTTCGGGCTCATGTCGCCGCCCAATACGTCGACTACAAATAAAGTGGTGCCGAATGCTGCCAGCAGCGAGCTGAGTCCAGCGGCATGGCTACCAATCCAGCTGCCATCGGGCCATAAATACTGCTCGCCGATACCGAAAAAATGCACCGAAAATAGCCCGCTGCCGAAAATCAGCAGCCCATATTTGAGGTAAAGCGGCTCGCGCAAACTCATCCATTGCAGCAGGCTGTACAACAACAGACAAAGCACCAAACTTGTCAGCAAGCCCTGCAACATTTGCTCGTTCATCGCGTGAGCATGAAACGCAGATGGCGAACTCAATGTGATGGGTAAAATCATTGCGCCAGGCGTGTCGACGCGCAAGATCAGCGTGTGTGTGGCACCTGGTTTTAAATTGAGCTCGACGGCGAGCGAGCGGCTGCGCATGGGGCGGATTGCGTGCGGTACCGCAAGGCCTAAACTTGCTTCGCGAATAGTCTCACCGTCGCGCACGAGATAAACATCCACTCGTTTCAATAACGCATAGTCGATATCGAGCACCCAATCTTCATGTGCCCCGGCCGCCAGCGAAACTGGCACTTGCAGCCACATTACTTTGTGGCGAAGTCCCAGTGTCGCGTAGGCAGATTGAAGCGTCGTGAATTTATCCGGCGAAGCGATCACATCCGCAATCGTCAATTTGCTTTCCGGGTCATGGATAAACGTGACCGAGGGCCAGAGCTCAACGGTGGTGGTACGGTTGTCCAATGCAACCGTTGGCGCGGCCGTCGCGAGCGGCGGTGCAAGCGTGGTGAGCGCAAACAGGGCCAACGCGCCAATCGCCGCTTGCGTGCGGCGCAAGAAGCGTTTCAATACATTTTTGTGCTTGGCGTCGTGCAACAGGGCAAAGCTTCTCATTTGGCTAAGGCAAGTGATTATTATTTTTTTTGTAATTCGGCGGCGAAGTGCGGGACGGCGAGCGGCTACATACAAACCAAGAAACACCGAAAACCACCAAGAAACACCAAGAAAGTATTTCTATTTGTAGCGCCGTCGTTTCTCAGCATGCAAGGTTGCCACCCGTTTAATTTACTGATTATCACAGCGCCACAGTGAAGACACAAGCACGAGACAGCCATTCGTACCAAAAGAAACGAGTCGCCAAGTTTGAAAGCGTGCTAGGTGGTGCGCGAGCTGCTCCACCTGCCTCGGGTGGTCACGCGATCCTCGACTGAATTCAGCCAGTTCGGGGCCTTTTTATCATCGCTCCAGCTTGCCACCATGTCGCTGACCCGGTTTAGCAGATGTTGCGGGAGTTTTAGCGGCCGAGTTTGATCCATCATCAACTGCGTAATTAATCGATAGCCCAAAATTCGCATTAAAAATCGCGTGATCGAAAATTCAGGCCATACCAACCGCGCAACGGTATCAATCACCCGAGAGATCGCCAACATGACATAGAAAAGAACTCGCGACAGCCACGGCACGCTTGCTGTTAGCCCTAGATCTTTCGATGTTTCCGGGCCGACTAAATGGCGCGTCATGAGCAGCGGAAACGGCTTAAAAATAGCAAATGGGATCACGCTTTTCATCGCATTTATCAAGGCATTGCCCAGCGCCGGTCGTGGATCGCTCGTATGCGTCTGCTGGTCTGCGCGTCCGCGTGATTGCATCTGCGCGAACAATTTTTCCGCGCCATCCATCGTGTCGGCCATCAGGGCGCGATCAATGCCCAACAGATGGCCCGTGACATTCCACGTATGCAAGTACGCTTCCTCATCGGCGCGCGCGAATCCCAACCCCAGCGTGCGCAAACCACGCAGAAAAACATAGCTGAACGTGAGCAGCGTATAGGCCAATTCCTCCTGATTGCACGGCAATCCATCCTCGCCGGTTTTCCAGCCGTGGGCAAACAACACTTGATGCATGTTGGTCGCGTCCGAAACCGCGGCAAGCGGTGGCACCACGCCTGCCGCATCACGGGCAAGATCGGCCACGGCGTGTTCCGGACTATCGCGCAGGATGAGGTTGCGAATGGTGGCGTGAATCAAGCGCACCTTAAAGATTTGCGCCATCCCACCGCCGGATGGATCCGTTAAACCACCATGCATCATCACCGGAAAAATCATCGCACCGGTCGAGCGCACGCGGTAGTCGGTATGCTTTTCCAATTGCCCCGTCACATGCAGCACCGCAGATAAATCAGGAATCACGTAGCACTCTGGCAAACTTGCGCAAAACAACAGCGTGACCGATAGCGCGCCGTAGTCCATGAACAATTCTTCCGCGCGCGCCATCTTCGCACGATCTGCCCATGTTGGTAGTTCGCGGCTGGCCGCAACATAGTGCAAAAGTGGCGCAGTAATTTCTGGTGCCAGACCGGCCTGCGGCTGCCATGCGCCCAAATTTTCGTTGGTGGTCCAATCGCCAAACACCTTGGTTACGGCAGCAATTTTCTTCCACTGGTTTTGCCATTCGGCACCCTGCGCAAATCCGCCGCCGGTGGCTTCGCCTGAAGGAGCCACACCGCGCCAATCGCCCATGATTTTTTCCATCGTCTCATCTGCAAGCGGATCGGCGCGAAACTGCATCTGATCGAGCAAATCGTGGTGTTGATCTTTCATGTTTAAGCTCCCTTGAGATAACTATTCTTTTTGTCTTTGGCGCTGCTTTTTCACGGTGAGGCAGGCGGCCACGTGGATGGTCAAATTCC